>JAISQH010000417.1 GCA_031274385.1 Planctomycetaceae bacterium
GTTGCCCTGTGCCATCATACGCATTGAAATAATTTGTATCTAAATCAATATTAATACAGGGCAACCGCAAGGGTTGCCCCTACAATAAACGTACTGAAATAGACCAAACGATCTATTAAAATAGACAGATACGATTATTTAAGACTTGGTATTCATCTGCCTTTCCAAGTTTTTTTCAATAAAAAATCTTGGAAAGGGCAGTTTAAGTACGAAAGAGGTATTAGAAAGTTACGGGAAACGATTTGGGATCGAAGAGATGTTCAAAGATTTGAAAGAGGTGTGGGGTTGTGGCAAACAGGAAGTGAGAAAATTGGGATCGAACGAAGGCGTGACGGTCTTGAATATGACCATGTACAATCTTGTGGAACTGAGTACCTGGTCGGTATCGGGTGAAGCGTTACGAAATCGTAGCGATTGCGGACGCCCCCAACCGCCGACCCTCACACGAAAATCGACGTAACTTCTTGCGCTACGAAGTACTTGCAAATAAAATTAACGCCCTTGTCGCACACAAACTCCTACCAAAAAAAATTCGAAAACTACTCGATTTACTGAAAAATACAATCGCGTAAAATAGGAAAGGGCAGATATAATTTGGCGAAGAAATATTTATTTTGAATTTTGCGGTTCGACAGGTACTTTGTACCTGCCCCTTGCAAAAAAGGCAAAAAATGATACGATCTTAACTGTTTTTGTTGGCTGGTGCCGTTTGTTTTGGATTGAGTTCGAAATGAACGGCTTTGAAAACTGAATTTTCAGTAAAACTATTTACTTTCTGCAAGGAAAAAACATCATGGTTACATCGATTTCGGAATTTGATTTGAAACAAACTGTTTTGTTTGACGGACCGTTTGGTCCGATTGAAACAGACCGATTGGCGCATGCTGTCAGCCATGATTTCACACAATTCGAGATTCTTCGCGAGGCAATCGGCGATTTGGAGTCGAAAGAATACCGCGAAGAATTGAGTCCGGCTGGTCGTGTTCGGCTTGGCGTTAGTCTTTACTTAACAGGAAGATACGATCTTTCGATTTTGGCACTCAAAAAGGGTGATGGCGGAGCGTTGGCGTTGTATTATCTTGCGCGGTCATTTTTTGCGTTACGGCGATTTGATGACGCCTTGAAACATTACGATCTTGCTCAAAAGGCGGGATACAGTGTTGATGTTTGCCGTCTTGGTAGGGCGGAAGTTTATCGTTATCAGGATCAACCGGAAGAAAGTCTCAAGGAACTTGACAAACTTTCCGGTGCGATTGAACAGACTGCCGAATATTTGTATCAACGTGGTGCGACAGTTGCCATGTATGGTGACTTGGACGAGGCGGTTAAGTTGTATGAACGAGCTGTTGCGGCGGACAAAAATCATCCGGGTGCCTTGTTTGGGCTGGCATTGGAGCGGGAACGCGGCGGATATGACGAAGAGGCATTAGACTTGTATAAAAGATCCATCGCCTATTTTCCGGCGAATGTCGGAACCTTATTCAATCTCGGACTTCTTTACGAAGATTTAGAACAATACGATCAAGCCGTTATTTGTTACCAACGGATTCTCGATGCTTATCCGAACAATCAAAAAGCCCGTCTTTTTCTCAAGGATGCCAAAGCTTCCAGTGAGATGCACATTGACGAAGAGGCTCAGCGAAAAAAGGATCGGATGGGTCAGATATTGAGTATTCCGGTTTCTGATTTTGAACTTTCGGTTCGCAGCCGGAATTGCCTGAAATCAATGGGGATTGCTTCGCTTGGTGATCTTTGTGCTCACACGGAGCAAGAACTTCTCAACAGTAAAAATTTCGGCGAAACCAGTTTGGTTGAAATTCGGGAAATGCTGGCGCTCAAAGGTCTTCGGCTTGGTCAATTTGCTTCCGACAAACAGACTTCGGAACCTGTTGAAGTCGAAACACTGAGTCCTGATGAACAAGCGATTCTGTTACGTCCTGTTACGGATTTGAATCTTTCGGTTCGTGCGAGAAAATGCATGAGTCGGCTAGGAATTCAAACGATTGGCGAACTCGTACGTAAAACCGCTGACGAATTACTGGAATGTAAAAATTTCGGTGTGACCAGTTTGAAAGAAATCCGCGAAAGATTGACGGTTTACAATATCAAATTACGCGGCGAATAATCATATCAACCGGTTGTAACTTTCTATTTTAATTTGTGCGCGAAGACGCCAAAACGTAATGATCAATGTTGATCTTTTTCGTTTTGAAAATTTGGCAGCATTTTTTGAAAAACGAAACAAACGAAATAAACTATAAACTATAAATTAAAAGACTGAAAGTAAAATTTCGTTTGTTTCGTTATCTGATATTTTGTACCAAAAACGTAACCGTCAAGAGTTTCTGCCCCAAAATTTCTTTTCTCTCTTGGTCGTTCGTTTTGATTCTGTTCTATTAATATTTTTATTCTTGAAAAATTAATGTTACCTATCTCCACGATTATTTCTTGCGTGATAGGCAGTTACTACATGTCTTGTAACTGTCTATTTTAATTTTGCCATATTTGTTTTATTATGAGGTATCAAGTTGGCGTCGATATTTTTTGTTTTCTTTTTTTTATCTAGGCGTGATTTTTGTGTTATTATTGAGTTTCTGGTGGTTTGATGATTGAAAAGAGGGAGATTCCTAATTGATACGATTCAAAGACACATTTCAGGATGGAATCGAGCGAGAAATCTTGTAACC
>JAISQH010000443.1 GCA_031274385.1 Planctomycetaceae bacterium
GTTTCATCTTATTTTCTGTCATTTTGATTTCAATATTGTGATGGTATTATTTATTGTGATGGTATTATTTTCGGCACAAAATGGCGGAAACAGCCAGTTCGGAAAGGATTGAAATTCCGCGTTGGACTCCGGCAACAACAAGTGCATACAACGCGGCAAGTTTGGCAGCGTCCGGTTCCGCCAACCCCGGATCGGAACGCATCAGAAGAATAATAAGTAACGGAATTGTAATTTGTGTAATGACAATTTCACGAACTCCCAACCCGCCGGGAATCATCAGAACAAAACCGGCTACAACAGAAAGGGTTGCCGCCAACACGAATCGTGGTAAATGTTCGGGTAACGAACCGGTATCAATACCAATACCCCGAATCGACGCCCAAAGACTCAAACCCAGTAACAACCAGTCAAGACTCATTAAACACCAACCCAAAAAGACCGTTTGAATTCGGATTTTTTGCAATTTTTTATCAATATCAGGATCACTGCGAGCAACACCAATCCGTTTGGTTAAACGCCGGAAAACCGGTGGAAAAACCGGAAAGCCGACAAAAAGCATTACCCCCAAAGCAATAAATGTCAGGTAATGACTGCCGGGTAGATCGCGGAACCAAATCAGAACAATCAACGCCGAAATAAAACCGCCCACCGCCATCATATTAAGTGTTTCGAGGACAACGGTTGCCGCCGCGATACTCAACCGGGTTCGTTCCTGATTAAGCAAACCCGCCCGAAGCACCACAACCATTGCCTTGCCCGGAATGTATTTGCCGAGATGCCCAATGTAGTAAGCCCGGAATGTTTCATACCAACCGGGATGTTGACCAAGCAAACGCATCGAGTGACGCCAGAAAAAAACCGACGGAACATAAGAAACACTGTAAAAAAACGCCGAAAGTAATAACCAATAATAATCAGGCTTCCATTGAACCTGATTCATCTTGTCCCATGATTTTCGGAGTTCCCAACCAATCCAACCAAAAATCGCGACAACAATCACAATTTTTATGGCAAGAATAAAACGTTTCTTCAAAATGGAATTCATTGTTTAGACTTAGTTGAATAGACCGTTACGATTTATTGCGTTTTTGCGAACAAATAAACAGACAGTTGTCTTAAAAATCTTCCGGTTTCATTCCTTTTTTGTGTTTTCCGAACCCCATGGGCAATGTTTCGTAACGACCAACAATTTCGACATTGGCTTGTTCGACAGTTTCCAGACCGGCAAGCCAATAAACCGCGTTCACCAAAAGCCGCCGCAAGCCTTCACTTTCAAGGTCTTGCGAAGACCCCATTGTTGTCGTGAACACCTTACCGGTTTGACCGCCGTCGATTCGATACGTTTTTGTCCAGGCAACCGGCATCATCGGTTCGTTCTTGGAACCGGCAACAGGCGGGTCGGTTGGTTTCATGCCCGCCAGCACCTGACCCAGAACCAACGGCTCCGAATCTTCCGGCAACGGAAGACGAACCCGATACACATCCGTTAAACCAAAGATATCCTCACAACCCCGAACAATCGGATGTGACCGTTTTTCCAAAACGAGAATCCCTCGTGTTGCCTCGTGACCGTGATGACCATGATGGTCAATCCACGTTTCGCCCAAAATTTTCCGACCAAATCCTTGTTCCCACAATCCCGTGTTGTCATGGTAATCGAAACTGTATCGGGCAAACTTCCTGTCTTTCGGAATACGAAAAGCATGAGTTGACGTTCTCATTCCAAGAACCGGCTTGCCGGATCGTAAATAATCATCAAAATATCGCATCTGTTCGTCCGGTAAATTACGAAACCGGAGATTGACAATCATAACGTCTGCTGTTTGCAAAACGTGAAGATCAGGAATATTAGTGGTACAAACCGGATCAATTTCACCGGTTGCCGGATTGACCGCAAAAAGAACCGTGCAATTAAATCCGTGCCGATTGGCAAGGATTCGCCCCAATTGAACGAGCGCCTCCTCCGAACGGTACTCCTCATCGCCGGAAATAAGAACAACATGTTGACCATGACCGGGAAGATGGGGCGTTCCCTTATATTTCAACGGTTCACCCCAAAGCGGCGGAACAAATACCCCAAAAATAATCACCATACCAAACAAAATTCTCATCGGTTCTCCAAAATAAAATAAGTAAAGAGCAATCTGTCCGTAACCATCACAAAATGTTGACCGCAACATGACAAAGGAACACCACACCTTCTTAAAAATTCACTCTTTCTTTTGCGGTTTTGTACAAAATGCCTATCGATTTCCCATTCTCATTGTACTTTGAAAACGGCGATTTTCAATGTTCCCCCCGACAGTCCATCTGCAAGATTAAAATGAGTTGCGCACAAAGGCACGAAGGACACCAAGATTGGATTTCACCTTTTTTCATCACTAGACCTTTTCTGTAAGTTCCTTAAAACGCCCCGAAGGGGCGTTCAATTTTCTTTTTACGGAACAAGGGAACTTAGAGAAATGCTCTACTGATTGATCGATAAAATAAATAAAAGACGGACTCTTTTTAAAAAACCTTTGTGTCTTTTGTGGCTTTGTTCGTAAGAATGATACGATTTATTTTGAATTTTGCGGATTGGCGGGATTTTCTAACGGGCAAGTTGACACATTTTTCTGATATGCTATCTTACTGCTGACTTGGCAGCGCGAACGCGGTTACTGCTGAGGAGTACGAGGAATAAATTGCCCCCATGAATCTTAGGAACATTTTAACAAATCCACTTGGTTTTCCCATTCTTTCGCAAACGGTTTTTCCGGGCGATCATGTTTTGCTTGTTCCTGATTCTGAGTATGCCGGAGAATCGGAAATTCTGGCGGAGATTGCAACTATTCTTCTTGAAAACGGTTTGAACACCGAAGATATTCAGATTCTTCTTACTGATTCGGAAGAAGTGACCGTTTCGTCAAGATTGCAAAAGCGTTTGCCCAAAGGGGTACGGATTCCGGTTCACCGTCCGGCTCGCCGGGAACAACTCGCGTTGCTCGGTGTCAACAAGGCGGATGAGCCTATTGCGTTGTGCCGGGATTTGATTGATGCTGATTTGGTTATTTCCGTTGGGCGTTTTTACACCAAACCGCCGAAAGACCATTTTGGTCTCCACACGGCTATCTTTCCCCGATTTTCCGATGCCGCAACCCAACATCGGTTTGCCGAAGCCAAAGGCGGAGCGAAACATCGCCAATTACAAGCCGAAGTGGACGAAGCCGCTCAATTGCTTGGAATTATTTTTACCATCCAATTTCTCCAAGAACGCGGTAAATCCCTCCAAATTGCCGCCGGTTTACCGGAGTTGGTTGCCGAAACACTGCTGACGGCTGGTCACGATACAGCAAAACTCTTGAATCAATGAAAATTTGCCGACTGCAATGTTCTTGAATTGCTAAAAAACTGCGTGAACAATGAGAGTCATCCTAAAATAGCCAGCGGTTAGCGACCGCCGGAAACGAAGATCGATAACAATATGACCCTGAAAGGATCGCCTAATATTCAGTTTTGATGAATGGCGTTTCCGTTCAAAGGGTTATCGGAGTACCGCAAACATACGGCTATTTTAGAGTGACTCCGTTGGAGTCAATATAAATTTGCTTCAACCAATATTTAATCAATATCAACCAAGTCTTAATCCATGCCAGCCAACATTTAATCCATACCGACCAAGCCTTAATTCATACCAACTAATGTTTAATCCATACCGACCAAACATTAATCCATGCCAACCAAGCATTAATCCATATCAACCAATGTTTAATCCATATCAACCAATGTTTAATCCATGTCAACCAATATTTAATCAATACCGACCAAACCTTGATCCACAACGACCAAGTTGTTGTCGGCGCCAATGAACTGGTCGTTTCTACAAACAATCCTGTTGCGGAAGTCTATTTATAGAATGAGGATACGAATCGGGTTCAAAAAGAAATTCGTAAAATATTACTCCAAATCAATTGAGCAAGGAAGGTAACTTCTTGCCTTTTTATTGCTTCATTGTTAATTAGGGGAGATTTTCATAGGAAGGAAAGGGATGGTAAGGGAAGAATATTCCAAACTTCCCTTGATTAATAATAGATTTATTCTATTATAGTTGTTATTTTCAACAGATTTTACAGATTATACAGATTCGTTTTTTATTGAAATC
>JAISQH010000457.1 GCA_031274385.1 Planctomycetaceae bacterium
ATTTTTGAGAATATCCCTTGAATAAAATTAAAAATAAACACGCTCAAAAACAGGGCAAGTTAAAACTAACCTTGAAATTCTTTGCGTCTTTGCGCGCAATCTTGAAAAACAAAATAGACTGGTACAAATAATATTATTTGGTTCTTACGCCAGAGGTGATAATAGGACAAATAGCGACATTGATATTTTAATAATAAAAAAAGATTTAAAAAACGAACGCGAAATAACAAATATTTTGTATAAGGCTTTTTTTGAAAAAAAAGATAACAGTTTCCGTTGATTTAATTGCAATAGATTACAAAAAATATAATGAACTCAATAATGATATAGGTTATATTTACAAAACAATTAAACAAGAAGGAAAGGTGTTATAGGGCAGTTATGAAATAATGTTTATCGAAAGATTAAAGGAGAACCAATAAAATAAAATAACGAACTCCGTCAAAAACAGAGCAAGTCAAAACTAACCTTGAATTTCTTTGCGTCTTTGCGCGCAATCCTTAAAAAACAAATATAGACCGTTGCAGACAGACTCGTGCCAATGCCCCGTGTTGTAAAAATAGTTGAAGATGCTATATTGATTTGAAACAGTTTTTTTGATTTTTTTAATTCATCTGATTCATTTGATCAATACGTCTTGATACTTCCGCCTTTCCGTGATTCCTAAAAAAACGACGGTAACTTCCCATCCTTCTGTTGTTCCGCTGACCGATGAACGTCATTGGCTGGTCGTTCGCGGCGCACGGCAGAATAATCTCAAAGGTATCGATGTGCCATTTCCACTCGGTGCTTTCACGGTTGTGACCGGAGTCAGTGGCAGCGGAAAAAGTTCTCTCGTCAACGATATTCTTTGGAAATCGCTTTCCCGAACTCTTCACCGTACCCAAACAATTCCCGGCGTCTATCATTCGTTGGAAGGAATCGAACGCCTCAACAAAGTAATCCGGGTCGATCAGCAGCCCATCGGTCAAACCCCAACCTCCAACCCCGCAACTTATACCGGCGTTTTCGATCTGATTCGGGAACTGTTCGCCCAACTACCCGATTCAAAATTGCGCGGTTATTCGCCGAGGCGTTTCAGTTTCAATGTTCCCGGAGGACGTTGCGAAAAATGCGAAGGAGCAGGGCAAATCAAAATCGAAATGCACTTCCTGCCCGATGTTTGGATCACCTGCGACGCTTGCAACGGCAAACGTTATGATCGGCAAACATTAGATATCAAATACCGAAGCCGTTCCATTTCCGATGTTCTCGAAATGTCCTGCGGAGAAGCAACCCAACTCTTCGGCAATATACCGGGTATTCGCCGCGTTTTGCAAACGCTTTGCGATGTCGGACTCGATTACCTTTCACTCGGTCAGGCGGCTCCAACTCTTTCAGGAGGCGAAGCACAACGGGTTAAACTTGCCGCAGAACTTGCCCGACCCGATACCGGACGAACCTTGTATCTTCTGGATGAACCAACAACAGGTCTTCATTTCGACGATTTACAGAAATTGCTTGATGTATTGCATCGGCTTGTTGATCTCGGCAATACCGTTATCGTTATCGAACATAATCTCGATGTGATTAAAAACGCCGACTGGATTATCGATCTCGGTCCCGAAGCCGGAACCGCCGGAGGTTATCTCGTTTTCGCCGGAACACCGGAGGAATTAGTGGGGAGTGGGGAGTGGGAAGTGGGGAGTGGGGAGTGGGGAGTGGGAAACCAAACGGCAAAGACAAATCGGAATGTTCAGAATATTCAGAATATTCAGAAAAAAAATTCGAGTACGAAAAAGACAAAAAAAAGCAACCCGCAAAAACAAGCCGGTTCGCCGCCTTTCATTTCCCACACCGCTCAGGCACTTCGTCCTGTTTTCGAGGCGGGTCTGTTTGAAAAACGCGAGAAATTCGACCCCGCACGGCTTAACGAAACAAGAATTGACGATCTGTCACTCCGTGAAGTTGGTGCCGCTGCCAAAATGCCTTGGGAAACCAACGGTTTGCGTTGGCATACCCGCGACCGAATCAGCCGAACCGGTCAACCGATTCGTTGGCATGGGAACATTCTCGCCGAAATTGTCCGCCGAATCGAAGCAACCGGGCGATTCGCCCCGACAGATTGGAACAACCGCTCCGTCGTTGAAATCTGTGCCGAAAAAAAATCACTCGGTTGGTTTTTTCACGCCATCACTTCGGAAGAATGGCTTCTCAAAATGAAATTCCGAACCGCCCAAAACACGTTTCGGAAAGACCCGCTCATCGCTAAACTCGCCCTGAAACCATTGAACGAAATGGATTCCATCCCGCTTTACGGTACAGAACCAAGAGTTCGAATCCATCGTTCGCATGGTCACTGGCAGGAAATCGAATTGCGTGTTCATTCTTGGGAAGAAGTGAATCGCAAAGAATTTTGGGACTTCCTTGACCTTGCAATCAAAGAATTTGCAAAATATACAAAAAAAGTTGAAAAAAGTCCGAACGATTTGATGCCTTGGAAAATTCTGGGAGAAAAATGGCATTCTCTTTCAAAAGGACTCATCGGCGGGGATAAACTTCTTTGGGAACCCTCGCTTTTGACAGAATTATTTGGTATGCTAAAGGAAATGGCTCCTGCATCCCGAATTGTGTGGACAAACAAAGTCATGGTTCCGTTTTATCAGCCCCACACAAAACATGGAAAGGGAAAAACCAAAAAAATGAAAATGGGCGGGTGGACGGTTCCCTGGCTTGTTGTTCATACCAAACGGGTTGACGCCGTTTATATTGATTTGTATGTCGAAAAAAATTCGGTTCCATTGGGACGGATCCGCTCTCTCGGCACCGATCCGTTCGTCAACGGAGAAAACGAATTGTTCGATATCGTTCAATTGAAATTGACAGGGAAATCAGAACTCAAAAATCGGGAATTTCAGCAGTTGTTACGGGAAACGTTAAAGGATGACGGATAGATATTACGTTACGTATTAAATATACACAGCATTATACACAGCATAGTTCAGTAAAAGGTAACTGCCTATTTTCATTTGCACTCAAAGAATAGTTCACCACAATGAAAGGGAAAATTTTCCGAAAAATGATAAAAATCGAAAC
>JAISQH010000555.1 GCA_031274385.1 Planctomycetaceae bacterium
CCCCCAAATCGTTATGAACCAGCTGGAGAATTTGTTACAACCCTTTCCCCGTTCCAAGGGGATTGAAACGGTATTCTTCGATTTCTTGAAAATCACCGGAGTCACAAACCCCTCCACTGTTCCAATTCGTACAATTTTCTGTGCAACGGTAAGGCATTGGAGCATATCGAATATGGAGTACCAACCAACGAAATTTCGTAACTGTCTCTTTTGTTTTTCAACAGGAAGAAAGAAGTGGAAGAAAATTTCCTTATCTCTCTGCCTCTTGGTGTCTTTGTGCGCAAACTTGAAAAAATAAAATAGACTGTTACGTTTTGACAACCAACTCCATCAAAAGAAACCCGAAGAATCTTAAAAATGTAAAACGTAACCGCTGACAGTCATTTTCAAACATTTCAAAAAAAGCGATTTTCGGATTATCATTCGCAAAATCGCTATTTTTTTTGCGCAAATTTGACTTGAATTGAAAAAAAAAAGAGTTATACTGAATTAAATTAGAATCGGTAATGAAAAATTGGAATCGTTACAAATTTTAATCGGAGCAATGAAAGGAGTCTGACTTCTGACATTGTTTGTGTACGTTTTTTATGTATTTTGAAACGGAGTATAAAACGATGAAACATTTATTTTTAGTGTTCGTATTATTAAGTTGTCCTATTGTGCTGGCGCAACAGGTTGCGGATGATTGGTCGCCGACTGTTAAAATCGACGCTTCGCAACACGGTGAGGCAATCTCGCCGTTCATTTACGGACAATTTATCGAACATCTCGGACGTTGCATCAACGGCGGCGGTATCTGGGCGGAAATGCTCGAAGACCGGAAATTCTTTTATCACGTCGGTGATAAAGAATCGCCGTGGAAAGCCATTTACGATTGCAATCTCCGCATGACAGAACAGCAACCGTTCGTCGGAAAACATTCGCCGGAATCATTCACGGCTGAAAATGAAGAACCGCGTTGGCTCGGTGTTTGGCAAAATGGGCTTGCTGTACGGAAAGGGAAAAAATATATCGGTTACGCTTGGGTCAAACCCTCCGAAGGTATTCAACGAATCGAAGTTCATTTTCATTGGAGTAACAAAAAAGAAGAACACGACGCTTTTAAGATGCCGGTCAACGTCGGTGATTTTTACAAAATCGAATTCACCTACGAACCCATCGGCGATTTCGACAATGTGATGATTGAAATTGCGGCGTTTGGTAAGGGGATTTTTACTGTTGGATGCGTTAGTTTGATGCCTGCGGACAATGTCAACGGTTTGCGTGCCGACACGCTGGAATTATTGAAACGGCTTGACTCGCCGATTTATCGTTGGCCCGGCGGTAATTTTGTGAGCGGTTATGATTGGAAAGACGGCATCGGTGAACGTGATAAACGTCCGCCGCGCAAAAATCCGGCATGGAAAGGTGTTGAACCAAATGATTTCGGTGTTAATGAATTTTTGTACTTTTGCGAAATTCTTAAAACGGAACCGTACATCGCCGTCAATACGGGAAACGGTGACGTGGTCAATGCTGTACAGGAACTCGAATACGTCAACGGTGCGGTTCAAACGCCAATGGGCAAACTCCGCGAAGAACATGGGCACGCCGAACCTTATAACGTAACGTGGTGGGGAATCGGTAACGAAATGTATGGAAATTGGCAGATCGGTCATATTCCTGTCGCAAAATATGTTGAAAAACACAATGCTTTCGTCGATGCGTTCCGCGAGAAAGACGCAAAAGTTAAAGTTATCGGTGTCGGCAATGTTGGTAAATGGGACGAAGCGTTTTTGCCCGGAACAGCAAAACATCTCGATCTCATTAGCGAACATTTTTACGTCGGCGCAACAAAAGATAACGTAACAGAACATGTTCGCCAGATTCCAAACGAAGTGAAACGGATTGCTGATGCTCATCGGCAATACCGAAAAACGTTGCAAAATTTCAAAGATGTTACGATTCCAATTGCGCTCGATGAATGGAATTATTGGCACAAAACGCCGCAGATTTTCGGCGAACTCGGTATCAGGTACAACGTGAAAGACGGTCTCGGAATTGCGGCAGGGCTTCACGAATTTGTACGGCAATCGGACGTTTATTTCATGGCAAATTACGCTCAAACCGTGAACGTGATCGGTTGCATTAAAACGAGTAAAACCGCCGCCAAAATGGAAACAACCGGTCTCGTTTTGGAACTCTACCGCAAACATTTCGGTCAACTGCCGGTCAAAACGGAAACTGAAACGGAAATAAAACCTTCTCCTGTTGATGTTCAGGCAACAGTTTCCGACGATGATTTGTGTATCGGAATTGTGAACTCGTTGAGTCGCGATGTTACTATTAAATTAGACATTCAAAAATTCGACACCGCCGGCAAGAAATTGAAACGTTACGAAATTGCAGATCCCCACGAAGACCCGAACGGCTTCAACGATCCCGATCAACCGTACCGAATTGAAATTCAGGAAACCGAAAACGTAACGTTTAACGGCAGCGCGGTTGTTAAGCCGTACAGTGTTACGTTACTGAAATTCGACGGAACCTCAACGCCAAAACATTGATGTTACTGCGGAAATTTCAACATGAAAAGAGAAATTGAAAATAGACAATTGAAAACATTTTCTTTGTCTATTTTCAATGAAAATGAAGGAGTCAATCTTCGTGAATTTTTGTTTTTTTGTAATATAATAAAATAAGACGATTCTTTTACTGTTTGAATATTTATGATGATCGATAGTGAACAAAAAGAAGTTTGGTTTATTACCGGAGCTCAACTTCTTTATGGCGGTGAAACAATTCAATATGTGGACAATCATTCGACAATTATTGTTGATGAATTGAATCGGTTCGGAAAATTACCGTTCAAAATTGTTCATAAATGTTTTTATTGTTTCGGATTTTGTGAAAATTTTGTAACTGTCTATTTTGTTTTTCAAGTTTTCGCACGAAGGCACGAAGAACACAAAGAGGAACTTTTAGTTTTGTCAACAGATTTTACAGATTGAACAGATTCGTTTTTTATAAAAATCGGTTCCATCTGCGTCATCTGTTGACAATAATGGAATAAGTCTATTTATTTTTTCGTTGCGAATAAAGACATAAAAGACGCCAAGAATATTGATTCGTATTAATCCGTTTAGAATCAAAACCTTCGTGTTCTTTGCGTCTTGGTGCGAAACATTAAAAAACAAAATAGACAGTTACACCCATTTTACCACAAAGACACGAAGCATTTTTCAAAAAATACCGAATCATCACGAGAATGGTTAAAATTCCCCAACTCTTGACAATGAAATTCAAACAATTGCCGCCGGTCGATCTTGACTTTTACAAACGGCGATGTTAAAGTGTACGAAGTGAAACTGTGGATCGGCAAAAGGCGTATTCAGGAAATTGCAAAATATTGGTTCTTTTCGTTGCGTCCGTTTGGACAGCGGCGGTTTTATTCCGTTACCGAACCAACAAGACCTTTGCCCTGACATGTTGTACGAAAAATCAATTACAATCAATTCCTGAACCACAAAAACCGGAAAAGACAACACGGTTGAAATTTCGGTTATTAAAAAACATTATACTATCATGCCGCAAATTGAAAACGGAAAAACAGTTGAAGAATTTTATTGGGACAGTGTACGTGAAATGAGTCCGACGGAAAGAGTACGTAATTCCTTTGCCATGTTTCAAAGTTATTATAACCAATCAGCCCGGCGTATTAGAAAAGATCGACCGGATATAAACGAACAAGAATTGCGGATAGCACTTGCCAAACGGCTTTATGGCGGAGACCCAAGAACAATAAAATTGATCGAAATGGCAGAAAAACGTCTCATTGACAATAACAATCTAACAATAACAAAATAACAATGGATATTACCTTACTTGAATTAGCGGAGCTTGCCCAAAAAATAGGTACGATTTTAGAACAGCATGGTATCCGCTATCATTTGACCGGCGGTGTTGTTGCCGCTTATTACGGAGAAATGCGAAATACGCAAGATGTTGATATTGTTATTGACATGGCGGCGTGCCGTAATCTGTCTGCATTGTTCAATGATTTGAAAAAAGTTTTTTTAATTGACAAGACCACTTTCAACGAGGCAATCCGCTTAAAATCAATGTTTCAGGTTCTTGACATTGAAACGATGTTACGTGCAGATATTTATACGGCATCGGTTTTGCCTGATAGTTTTGAGCATATTGTTTCTGCTGATATTGTTGATGATATTTATTTGCCGATTGCTTCGCCGGAGGATTCGATTTTATCGAAGTTAGTTTGGATCAAACTCGGCAGCGGTCGTTCCCGCAAGGACGTAGTGGCAATGCTTCGCGTACAAACGAATCTCGATAACGAATACCTGGAAACAACCGCCGAAAAACTTGGAGTTACGGAAATTTTGAAGGAATTACGAATAATCGCCGATAGTTACGATCCCAATGTGATTTTGTAACTTAAACGATCAAAGAACCGGAATAAATCGGACTAAACGGGAATTGGAATTTTGTGTCTGTTTCAATAAAAATTAAAACGCACTGTTCGGGAAGGTTATTTCTGTTTGATTAAATTGATAACGAGGATCAGGTTTGGGCGGTTGTTCCGGCAATGGTGTTGACGTAACAGAAACAGTCGGTTGTGAAGGTAACGGAGTTGCCAATGTTGGTACGTTTGTTGTCGGCGTGTTTTGCGCCAAACGCCGGGTCATCTGATCATTCAAAATAATTGTCGAAATCTGACGTTCCGCTTTTTCCGTTACGTTTTCATTCTCAAAACCAACCTGCCGGATATTTTGCTGAATATCTTGCCGAATATTTTGCTGAAACTCTTGAGGAATTGTTTTTTCCGCCAGTTCGCGGTTTGCTTTCATCAAAATTGAATTGTTTGCCAAAAATTCTTGGACGGC
>JAISQH010000592.1 GCA_031274385.1 Planctomycetaceae bacterium
AAAAATAGAAGAAGCGGTGATAATCGGGGTATTCATTCCCGAAGTAAAATTCCTGATTGTTTCGGAGTTTGTGGTAGGTTTACATTTGAAAGGAAAATTCTGATTTTTCAGCCCCTGAAAGGGTCAAATATCCTACGTCGGGCAACATCCCAATAATAACAATAACAAATATATTTAACAAATTGATTTGGTCTTGATATGATTGCCCCGTTGGGGCGAAAGTTATTGAAACCAATTTTCGTAGGGCGTTACCCTACGCACCCTACGCTATGATATGTTACCCTTTCAGGGTATTTTGATAAAATAAATTCACAATGGAAATCTCCACAAAATCCGAAACAATCAGAAAAATTGCTCGCAAGTCCTTTATTTTTCAATGTGAAATTTGCGAGAAGTGAGGTTTTTAGAAGTTCCCCTTATTTTTTGTCCTGATATGAACTTATTGCCGAGCAACTTTTTTCAATTTCTTCCAGAAATCTTTGGCAATTACTGATGAGATTGTTGCTGTTGCTGAACAGACCGCTTCCGATCAAGACGAGCATATCGTTACCGTAATTTTGTACCATATCTTGAATATTTTTCAATTCCATTCCGCCAGCGGGACACGGAAAAATCGGCGGCATGGTTCCCAGATTTTCCCGACTTGCCGTAACAATTTCCATGCAGTCTTCCTGTGACAACGGAAAACGACCGCCGTAATTGGGAAAAATGGTGGCATCGGCTCCGGCTAACCGCATTAGCGTTCCAAATAAAACACGGCAACAAATTCCTTGCGGATTGACCGCGTAACTACCGATAAACGCCGGATGGACAATAATGGGAAGACCAAGTTGTATTTGTGCCAAATACCGTAACGAGTCCAAACCCACAAGACCGGGAGTGACCATGAGACCACCCGCACCAAGTTCTTTTGCCCGAATGGCACGGTCAAAAAACAATTCAATCGGAGCGGTAATATTAGGTACATAAATCGCGTTGCGCCCCAGCCGGGAGTTGACTTCTTGTACAGCAGCGGCACAACAGGACACTCGTTCTTCAAACGGAGCAAAACATTGATCGGAAAGACCGTGATCATCTTTAATGATGTCAATACCGCCTTCGGCAAATTGTCCCGCTAAGCGAGCCAGATTTTGTGCGGAAAGACCCATTGGTTTCAATGCCGTGAACAAGGGCGGACGTTTGGGAACCTTCACGAGTTGCCGAATCCCGGCAATTCCAAAACGAGGACCAGGTAATTTGTCAAGAATCCCCTGACTCGGTCGGAGTGCAACTACCTGAATTCCCTGTTTAATACTGATGTTACCAAAAACAACATTGAGAAATTGTGTCAATTCTCCGGCAGCAATTTCGTCAGCATAGCTGATGGTTGCCAGCCAACTTGTTTCATCTTTTCGTTCAAATTGTTCAATTCGCCCGACAATTTTTTCCGGCATGACACCGGACGGAAGAAGACGAACAGGAAATTCAACCGTTTGTTCCGCACAAATATCTGTTGCTCTGTTCCGTGCTGTTGTTTCATCGCCGGATAACCGGTAAATCACAATGAAACGATTACCACTCAGTTGATTTTCCAGCCGAACAGGATCATAATCGTCAAAAAACATGAGTTCCTCCAAAAAAGATGAAACAAAATAGACAGTTACAATTAGTTTGTACAAGTTGTTTTCCTGCCCCAAAACCATTTCGATATTATACCGGAAAAAAAGAAAGGTAAAATAGATGTAACAAATCACATTGTCTCATAAAAATTGCCGTAACCGCTTCACAACATTGGGCAAGATTCCGGTGTTGCGATTTTTGTGAATCCTTGACTCCGATATTTAAAATGATACAATCCGAAATTGTTTCCTTTTTTTGATTGTATTTAATTTTAATTTTGTTTTACGAAACTGTTATGAGTAGAAATACAAGCCGTGTTGCGCCGGGATGGTGGGATTACACAACATTAAATCGTGATCTTCTTGATGATGCGGCAAGATTGACGGTTGAAGACCTTCGGCAATTGGGACGTCCCGGTTTTGAGGTTCGGTTTTACGAGACGGTTGAAGAATTTTATCTTGCTGAGGCGTTGGAATACATCGACGCGTGGCGGCAGGCAACACCGGATAACCCTTGCGGCGTTTGCGGTCCGATCGGACCAACAGAACAACTCCCGCTTGTCGCCCGATTGGTCAACGCCCTCGATCTCAATCTCGCCAACGCTCATTTCTGGGGTATGGACGAATGGGTTGTTAATGGCAAAGCGGTTGGTCTTGATTTTCCGCTTGGTTTTGCCAAAGCCGATTACGATCTCTGTTTTAACCGGATTCGTCCCGAACTGCGGATGCCGAACTCCAATCTGCATTTTCCTTCGGAAGAGGTCGAAGTATATCAAAAAACATGGGATGGAGTTCGTTGTTGTCTTGTTCAGGGTGGGCAGGGCGAAACAAAACACTGGGCTTTCAACGATCCGCCGCGACGCGAAGGAAACTATGTCGATGCGCCGCCACCGCCGGAAGTTTATCGTCAATTGGCAACTCGTGTTGTTGAACTACATCCGATGACTCTCCTTCAAAATGCCCGAACCAGCGGCGGAGGGGTCGTTCAAAATGTTCCTTGTGAAGCGGTAACTGTCGGTCCCGCCGAAACATGGAAAGCTGAGAAAGTTTCAATCTGGCATCCGGGACGCCACGATAACCCGTTTGGTATCCGGCTTTCCTCCCTGATGATTTCCAAGCACATTGTCGATACCTCTGTCCCCATGTCACTTTTAGCCGACCACCCAAACGTCCAATTTAATTACCTCCTGTCGGGAATCGGAAGTTGTACGATAGAAATGCATTGATTTTTTCATTGACACTTTTTTTGGCTTGACTTTTTCGGAAAGCAAGAAAAAATAAAAGAGGCGGAATCGTTTCTTTTGTTGCGTCTTGTTGTTCTCAAAACATCCGCCATTAAATATTAAATCTGCTTGAGAAAACTTCTAAAATACAATTTTAACTACGAAAGACGCGAAAAGGTTTTATTATTTCATACGCTAACTCATTCGTGTGTTAGCGAGGGGGCTTGCCCCCGAAATAGGAATCGACGGGGCTTGCCCTTTAAATTGATTGCGGACGCAAGCGTACGAAATGAATCAATCATTTCGGGGGCAAGCCCCCGTCGCTAACGCGAATTGTGTGGTATAACAAGGTTGCCTACCTTGTCTGTCGGAAACTCCAAAAAGTAACTGTCTATTTTAATAAATCGTTTGGTCTATTTCAATGCGTTTATTGTAGGGGCAACCCTTGCGGTTGCCCTGTATTAATATTGATTTAGATACAA
>JAISQH010000627.1 GCA_031274385.1 Planctomycetaceae bacterium
AGCCGGTAGGCAGGTGAGGCGTTAGGAGGGAAGAAGGCAGGAAGGCATTAGGCAGCGAACCTAACGTTCTCCCTGCCTAATGCCTCAAGCCTTCCCGCCTCTACGGGTAAAAACATACCTTTATGACCGCCGAAAGTATAACGTGCCCGGTTGGGGCGGTTTAATCGACGAGTTGTAAATTGTCGCGGTGGACAACTTCGGCATAACCGGTTGTTCCGAGAATTTTTTGGATTTCGGATGTTTTCTTGCCCCGAATTAAAAGAACCTCTTTGAGTCCGTAATTGGTTAAACCGCGAGCAATCTCCTTGCCGGAACGGTCAATAATGGAAACGATTCCGCCTTTTTCAAAGGTTCCGTCGGCATCGATAATTCCAATCGGAAGAAGACTCTTGCCTTTTTTGTGAACCGCTTCGGCTGCGCCTTCGTCAAGAACAAGCGTGCCCTCCACACGAACCGCAAAACCAAGCCAACGTTTGCGGGCAGTCAGAAAATGGTTTTGTGTCAGAAAAATGGTGCCGACTTCCTGAGCGGCAAAAAGATTGCCGAGTGTTTCGGGGTTGTCGCCGTTGGCAATGATGACATTCCCGCCGGAGCCGGTAATCATTTTTGCCGCTTTGAGTTTGCTCGACATACCGCCCTTGCTGCGGCTCGAACGTTTGTCCGCCACCATCTTCAACAAATCAGGCGACCAATGTTCCACCACCGGAATCAATTTCGCTTGCGGATGACCCGGATCGCCGTCAAATAACCCATCCACATCCGTCAACAAAATCAGCAAGGGCGTTTCAAACAGGTTGGCAACCAACGAAGCCAATCGGTCATTGTCGCCAAAAGTCGTACGGAGTTCGTCAACACTGACGGCGTCGTTTTCATTGATGATCGGCAAGGCTCCGTAATCAAGAATGGTTCGGATGGTGTTTCGGGCATTGAGATAACGTTTGCGGTTGGAAAGATCGTCCGCTGTTAGCAAGACCTGCGCCGAATGGACTTCGTGGTCATTTAGAAAACGTTCGTAAGTTTCGATCAATTTCCCCTGTCCGATGGCGGCAACTGCCTGAAGTTGGGCGAGTTCCGTCGGGCGTTCGGTCAAGCCAAGCCGCCCCATGCCCGCCCCAACCGCCCCCGAACTCACAAGAACAATTCGCTTCTTCAACGCAATCATGCGGCAAAGATCATTCGTAAGTTGGGCAATCCGCTCTTCGTTCAGCAAACCGTTGGCGTAAGTCAAAACATTGGTTCCGACCTTGACGACAATCACGTCCGATATTTTCAAAATTTCATCTCGAAGCAAAGAAGGCATGGCAAAACCAATCTCATTCGGCTAAACTCAATTCAGGAAAGAAAGTCTGTACAGATTAACAGATTATCCGTTTTTCACAAGGTCGGGGATTTGTGATTTGGGATTTGTGATTTGTGTTTCAAACAATTAACTCTTCACATAACTCTTCACAAACCACAAACCACAAATCCCCAACCACAAAAAAAACTGACTTTTCCTATTCCCGTGTTGTGATATAATCATTCAGACCATTACAATGACATTATGTGTGATTTTATCCAATGGCATTGGTCACCGGATCGTGCTGAGAAAAATTCTCCGAGTCTTAAACGAACAATGAACCGGCTCCGTATGTTGATTTAGTACGATCATTTAATTGTTTCCCTATCCGGTTTTTACAAAACTTAAAAACTCTCATGCTTCCCATATTTGAACATAAAACGGAGCTTCCTATTTTGACGGATCGGATTGTGGAATCTTACCGTGAAACGAAGTTGACGCATCATTTTGACCATTGCCCGTTGCCGAATTACAACGTTGTGATTGAGGTGATTGAGGACTTGAAGGAGATCATTTATCCCGGTTATCGGAATCGGGACAGGTTACATTCGTCGAATGTGATTTATCATGTTGGCGGGATTGTTGACCGTCTCCATGACCGGCTTGTTGTTCTTTTTGAGCGGGCGCTCTGCCATGGCGAAGGCAACACCGATCAATGTGTACCGGAAAAACTGTCATTGCTGAAACAAACGGCTCATCAGAAAACGATTCAATTTTTAGAACAGATTCCTGATATTCGGCGGAAGTTGGCGAAAGATGTGGAGGCGGCGTATGCGGGTGATCCGGCGTGCAAGTCGTTGGATGAAGTGATTTTTTGCTATCCCGGTCTTGAAGCGGTCACGGTGTACCGTTTGGCGCACACGTTGTACGATCTGAAAATTCCGTTGATTCCACGAATGATGACGGAGTGGGCTCACAGCAAAACGGGAATTGACATTCACCCCGGTGCGGTGATTGGCGAACACTTTTTCATTGATCATGGAACCGGCATTGTCATTGGCGAAACGAGTATTCTTGGCAACTGGGTCAAACTTTATCAAGGTGTAACATTGGGAGCAATCAGTTTTCCAAAGGATGAGACAGGCGAGTTAGTCCGCAACACGAAGCGTCATCCGACGATTGAGGACAATGTTGTGATTTACGCCAATGCTACGGTTCTTGGCGGCAAGACGGTGATTGGTCATGATTCGGTGATTGGTTCCAGTGTTTGGCTGACCTATTCGATTCCGGCGGGAACAACTGTCTTGATTGAAAAACCAAGCCTGAAAATCAAAAGTCCCATCATCGAACAGGATGACTGGCGAATCTGAAAAATTTCGGATTGTTTCGGATTTTTTGGGTTGAAAATGCCGGAAAATAAGGTTTGGAATTTGCTCGCCTAATAATGATCTTGGCAAATTCAAACGAAGAAAATCTGTTACGATTCACCACTTCATTCTTTTTCTTTTAATAAAACTATTTAATTCCTTTGATAATAATGTGTTATGCTCTTGCGAACAATGACCGTTGACGAGATTCCGATCCTCAGTTAAAATAAGAACCTTAAACTAAGAACTGTTTATATAAGAACTGTTTATAATTGGATGGGTGCCCGAGTGGTTTAAGGGACCGGTCTTGAAAACCGGCGAGTCGCAAGGCTCCGTGGGTTCGAATCCCTCCCCATCCGTTTGACTCTAATTTGTTGCCGTACGTTTTGTTGATTTTTTGTTGCGCACCAAAATACAAAGGCACAAAGAACGTAAAAGTTTTTTGATTATTACCTTTGCGATCTTTGTGCACAACAAATTATTCTTGGGAATCCAAAACACCGGGAGTAACGGTCTATTTTGTTTTTAAGGATTGCGTGCAAAGTAATAAAAACAACTAACTAAAACAACTAACTAAAACAACTCCGAAGGAGTTTAAGTTGGATAACCCCGTGCAAGCTTGCGCAGCACGGGGAAAGGGACACACAACTCTCCCGAACTCTGAAAGAGTTCAATTTTGATGTTTGGTGATCCATGACACACCGTCCCCCAATAAATCACTTTATTGAACTCCTATCGGAGTTCTCGTTTTGTTTGTACAGTTACCCCGTGCTGCGCTCCGCTTGCACGGGGTTATCAAAATGGAACTCCTTCGGAGTTGTTTTTAATTCAATACCAAAACAATTGACCAAAATAATTGACTAAAATAATTTACCAAAACATCAATCTTTAAAAACAAAATAGACAGTTACATAATATCTCCTGGAATAAAATTGACCGCCAAAGCGGATCATAGTAAAATTTCATCCAATATACCATTGTCCAATTTAATGGGGACACCTCAATCCAAAGTGCTAAGACCGGTGAGCATAATTTGTTTTCGCAGCCAGGGACAAAACATAAGCGGTATCTTGGCTGTTTTGAACCGGAGATGCCATCTCAATGACCAAAGGTTTTGACGATACGCCGAAAGGTTGAAACCGTTGGAGCCGAACGCTTGGGAAAGATAATAAGCACTGGCTAACGCCGGACTGATTCCTTCTGCGGAACTGGGACTAATCAGTCCAGCCGCTTCGCCAATCAGAAAAATCCGACCCGAACCAAGACAAATCGAAAAAGGGTTCAACGGTCGTAATAATGACCCCGCTTCACGGTGACAAGGAAAATCAAAATGGAAGCCGAACTCTTTTAGTTTTGTCTTGAGTCTTTCGAACCTTTCACGCGGTTTGTTTTCAAAAGGAATCGCGCCGCCGAGAATAAGCCGTTCATTTTTAGGAATCATCCAGGCGTAAAAATCGGTAATTTCCGAATCGAAAATTCCAACATAATCGTTCCGAAAATCAATCCTGTTTTTTGGGGAATGATCCGGTAAAACCGTTTGCAAATCGAACCATTCCTGTAAAGCAATATAACGTTTCGGGCGGAGACGGTTGGTAAAAAATTCGCGCCGGACACTTGAAAACGAGCCGTCTGCACCAATTAAAAAACGTACTTGTTCTGACCGGATTTCGTCCTTTTCCGTGAAAAAAATTTCGAACCGCTCTTTGTCAAGCGGTTGGGCATGTCGATAAACCGCACCGCTTCGAACATCCACATCAGACGGAATGAGCGAAATGAGCCAGTGATCAAAGGCATTGCGGTCGATGTTGGCGTACTGGCGGGCGTAATGGCGAACCAACCGAGATTGTAAATCCCAAACCGCAACAGCATACGGTTGCGGATTGACCAGCACTTCGCGCGGAAGAGCCAAATCAAGTTTTGCCAACATCTTTTGTGATTCGGGAGCAAGAATGCCGCCGCAACATTTCGCCCGTTGACGATGAAGCAACAGAACCCGGCAACGCCCCGATAAAAGCCGGGCTAACGTCGCCCCAGCCGGACCTGCTCCCACAATACCCACATCATACATAAAAAATTACGCCCGTTATCCAGAACTCGTATAGAGTCAACTTTATCTTTCCTATATCGTTATAATATACGAATCAATCAAATAAATCAAACCAGTCAATAAGATAAGTTGCACACAAAGTCACGAAGAACACAAAGCATTTTTAACAATGCTTTGTGCTTTTCGTGCCTTCATGGTGAAATATTCTTTGAGTGCAAATGAAAATAAACGGTTACTTCCAATCTTGGTACGTAACTCATTTTCGACTCGACTGATCGGCTGTATCGTGTTGTGCAGTACGTTGTTTGGTTGTGGCGTTTAGGTTATATTGGTGAAATTGTTTTTGAATTTTGCTTTTTTGCAAGGAACAATCAACTCTCCTTTTTTCCTGCGCCGCGTAACAACCAACAATATCATGTCTCAAAAATCGAATCAAAAAGGAATCATCCCCTATCTGATGCAACCCATTCATTATCTTTACAATTGGGTTCTTTCTTGGGCTGAAACACCGTATGGCAGTCCGGCACTTTTCGTGTTGGCATTCATGGAAAGTTCGTTTTTTCCGGTTCCGCCGGATGTTTTACAAATTGCGCTTTCGGTCAGTCAACCACGCCGGGCATTCCGGTACGCAACAATCAGCCTGATCGGTTCCGTTCTCGGTGCAATCCTCGGATATTACATCGGCTTCAAACTTTGGGAAACAACTCATGATTTTTTCTTCGCCTACGTTTTCAGTCAGGCAACCTTCAGCAAAGTCGAAAATTGGTATCACGCTTACGATTTTTGGGCTGTTTTTATCGCCGCTTTCACTCCCATTCCCTACAAAATTTTTACAATTGCCGCCGGTGTCTGCCAAATCTCACTCTTCATGCTCTTCACCGCTTCCATCGTCGGACGCGGTTTGAGATTCTATCTCGTGGCTCTGCTGTTATTCTTTTTCGGTCCCACTATTAAAATCCGGATCGAAAAATATTTCAATTATTGCGTTATCGCTTTTACAATTCTCCTTATCGTCGGATTCATCGCTATTAAGTATCTCATTAAATAAAACTGATTGTTTTGGATTTTGTGGGAGGTTTCCATTGAAAGGAAAACTCCGATTTTATTGACCCTGAAAGGGGCAAATATCATAGCGTCGGGCGTTGCCCTTGTTCTACCCCACCATTTTTTTGAGACACGACCCAGACGAACAATACAAGATAAACGAAAGAGCCATCATCAATTCTATTTTAGTCGCGCTAGCGACGACATGATGCATAACCGGCGGTGTAGCGCAGCGCAACCGCCGGACAACG
>JAISQH010000632.1 GCA_031274385.1 Planctomycetaceae bacterium
CTTCCCGACAGTTGTGTTGCGGCATTTCCCAAAAAACGACGTGTTGCATCTTCTTTTAACTTTTTTGGAGCGGATTGACCGTCCACACAAGGAATAGGAATAACATCCAGATTCGAAACAAGTCCTTGAAAAAATTTAAAGTAACGAGGTTCCGTTCGTTCCCCTTCGCAAAAAATATAAATTTTCTTTGCACTTTTGGATGGTTCGACCCGTTCATAAATTCGATTACGGTTCAAGTATTTCATTTTCATTGCCAATTCAACTCTTTTAAGTTCGATAAAAACGGAATCCCGCCAAAACGACCATTCAAATAACCGTTTTCAATATCAACGGAGTTACTAATATTGTAATCACTCAACGAATAAAACCGCGAGCCGCCAACATTGTCTTTTTGTGCAAACCAGATTTCATCCGGTCGAAGGATTTTTTGATCCAAGAGATTCGATTCATGCGTTGTGAAAATCAACTGTCCCTTGATGTTTTCGTTCAACAACATTTTTTTAATTAACTCCTTAATCATCAACGGATGAATACTTCGTTCAATTTCATCAATTAAGTACACACATTTGGAATTAATAATATCCTCAAAAAGCGGAATATATTCAAAAAGTCTTTGCGTTCCATCGGATTCCCGATTGAAAGGAAGTTCTACGAGATTTCCCTTGTCATTTTTGTGATAGATTATTAATTTTTTTGAAACAATTTTATCATTTTCCGAAACAACGGTAACTGATTCACCTGTTGTGCTATCAGTCAGAATGACAAAACTGTTAGTTTTTATTCTATTAGTAATTCTTTTTACATCTTCTTTACTAAATTCATCTAAGTCTTGTGTTTCAATATCAATTTTGGCGATACCCGTGTTTAGAGTTGAAACAAGTTGATTAGCAAATTTTTTTGTATCTGGATTCAAAACCAAATAGGGAGTAATAGTAACTACGTCTTGAGGATCAATTATAATAAGTTGAGTCGTGAACCACTTATATGCTTGTTTTGTATTTTCAAAATCTTCAGAGTATTTTTTACTCAAAAAAGTTAGAAGTACTTCCTTCGAATCAATCAATTTTTCCACAAATTCCACAAAATATTTTTCCTTTTTATCTTTGCTGTTTTCCTCAGGAAATTGGATTTTCTGGACACCGTTTTCGATGGTTCGTTCAAAAATCAACGAATCCGTTCTGTTTGTTGTGTCGGCAAGATATTCGTACAAAATATTTTTTTCGTCAAACGTTATGGTGTAATAAAATATTTTGGAATCAAAATAAAATTCAATTGCCAAAGAAACCGGTTTGGTCAAACAGGAGTCATCCAATTTGAATTTTAGTGCATTAACATTAGCTTCGATTTTTCCTTCTTTAACAATTGACTTCAAAAGGGCAATTGATTTTATCAGATTTGATTTTCCTGCTCCGTTCGCACCGTAAATGGCACTGAAACGCAAAATTTCGTATTCACCCACATTGAATTTGTGATGCGGCAATTGAGATGCCTTATTGGGAAACATTTGAAATTCAGTTTCTTCCTTAAAAGAAAAAATATTTTTTGCCGTAAATCGAATAATCATATAATTTTGTAACTGTCTATTTTATTTTTCAAGTTTGCGCACAAAGGCACGAAGAGCACAAAGAGGATATTTTAGTTTTGTCAACAGATTTTACAGATTTAACAGATTCGTTTTTGTAAAAATCTGTTCCATCTGCGTAATCTGTTGACAATAATGGAACAAGTCTATTTATTTTTCGTTGCTAATAAAGACATAAAAGACGCAAAGAAAATCAATCCGTTTAGAATCAAAACCTTCGTGTTCTTTGCGCCTTGGTGCGAAACATTAAAAAACAAAAGAGACAGTTACATAATTTTTCGTTCTTTATTTGAATTCTTCCGCCAATCCAAGTGGTCGTGAATTGTTTTTCAAATCTTCACGGTAATTTTCGAGCAGTTTTGTCAAAGCGGCAACAGTTTCGGGATGTTGTTCACTCACATCGGTTGTTTCACCGACATCGGCGTCCAAATCGTACAGACGTTGTTTATCATATTTAACGCCTTGATTATTCCTTTTTTCCGGCTGAAATTCAAGATAGTTGCCCGGTAAAAACAGTTTCCATTTTCCATGCCGGACAACCTGTGTATTGTAAAAATAGGTTTCGCGCGGCGATTGTTCGGTATTGCCCGAAAAATAATTCCACGCTTCAACGCCGTCCGTTTTCCGGTCAACTGGAACTTTGCCGCCGCAACATCCGGCTATTGTCGGAAACAGGTCAATAGAACTAATTGTTGCGGTTCCGATTGTGTTCGGCTTGATTTTGCCGGGATAACGCATCAGGCAGACAACTTTATGACCGCCGTCATACTTCGTTTGTTTACCGTCACGTAAAGGAGTTGCCTTACCGCCATGATTGCCCATCGTCAACCAAGGTCCGTTATCCGACGTGAAAATCACCCATGTTTTTTCGTCAATACCGCAGTCTTTAATCGTTTGCAAAATTTGACCGACACTCCAATCAATTTCCTGAATGACATCGCCGTAAAGTCCTTGCTCGGATTTACCGGCAAAATCGGGGTGAACGTGAAGCGGAATATGCGGCATCGAATGAGGAACGTAAAGGAAAAACGGTTTGTTCTGATTCCGTTTGATAAAATCAACGGCGCGTTTTGTGTAACGATGTGTCAGAAACCGCTGATCGGGATCAGTTTCAATAATTTTTTCACCGTCATAAAGCGGTAACGGCGGAAAACCATTTTTGATACCTTTATTCGGCGGATTCTGACCGTTCTGCATATCGTTGGAATACGGCAACCCGAAATATTCGTCGAACCCCTGATTGGTTGGCAGGAACGGCTTCGCGTCACCAAGATGCCATTTTCCGACACAGGCAGTTGCGTAACCTTGTTCCTTGAGCATTTCGGCAACAGTAATTTCGTTCGGATGTAATCCGTTCGTTCCTTGTCCCGGATTTTCGCCGCGTGTCGGAAAAAAGACGAAGTTCACAATACCAACCCGATCAGGATAGCAACCGGTCAAAAGTGATGCACGCGATGGCGAACAAATTGTTGCGCCGGCATAGAAGTTGGTGAATCGTCGTCCTTCGGCGGCAAGTCGGTCAAGGTTCGGTGTTTTGAATCCTTGAGCTCCGTAACAACCGACATCAGCAAAACCTTGATCGTCAGTCATAACGATCACAATATTCGGTTTCTCCGCCGCCGTTATATTCAAAATATTCAAAACAAAAACAAAACACAAAAACGTTGCAATAATAAATCGTTTTCTCATCTTTAAGATCATTGTTCGTTGCGTCATTTTCGGCGCAAAATTTATACTTCCGGTAGTTACACGATTAATGTTTAGTCAATTATTTTAGTCAATTATTTTCGTAAATTATTTTCGTAAATTATTTTAACCCCCGTAGGGGCGGGTTTGAAACCTCGTTATACCACACAAGTCGTGTTAGCGACGGGGACGAAATTAATTCATATCGTACGCCTGCATCCGCCATCAATTTGAGAAGAAATCTCTCGTCGGGGGCAAGCCCC
>JAISQH010000672.1 GCA_031274385.1 Planctomycetaceae bacterium
GTTTATCCGGTGGAGGGAACTATTGCCTATGACAGTAAACCGCTTACAGATGCTTTGGTCAGTTTTGTTCCAAAAATCGAAGGAGTTGGTATTCCCGCCATCGGTAAAACAGATGAAAATGGTTGTTTTCGTCTGACTTCAATGCAAGGCGGGCAACCCAACAAAGGTGCTGTTGCAGCGGAATATGTTGTTGTTGTTACAAAAAATCAGGATAAGCCGTCCAGAATGAGTATACAACCGGAGTGGACGGTAAACCGATGGGAGTTGGTATTTATGAAAGTTTAATCCCGAAAAAATATACATTACCAACAACAAGCGACTTGATCGTTGTTGTTGAAAAGAAGAAACAAAATCAATATAATTTCGTTTTAGATAAACAATAATCACCATTCCTTTCTTTATTCCTTATAATAATGACAAAAAAGATATTGACAACGTGTCTTGTGTTCATCATTTGTAACGCTTCTTTGATTGCAGAGGAAGTGTGTCAAGTTTTGGAAGATCAAAATTATTCGCAAGGTTTCGTGATACTCGGAACAAAGCATGGTCAACCAAAACGGATTGAAACATTCGGTCAGAAGGGAGTTGCACCACGTTGGCAAATTGCTCAATGGAATTCCAAAGGAACACTCGACCGGCTTGATCTTGACGAAAATATTGTACGCTTTTCCGATCCGTTTAAATTTGTACAATTGGATCGAAAAACCGGTGCCATCAACCTGACGGTTCTTGCCTCCAAAGAGTGGAACAACATTCCGCGTAAATCAGGTTCGGAACCCTGGCCGCATCTTCTCCTGTCACAGTCATCGTTCGCAAACCCCATTCATATCGCTCATGCTCAGGAAATTCGGGTCGTGTTTGATTTTGAACTGACTATGTTACAAAAATATGGTGAACAAAACCCTAATTTACACACTGCCCAAGTCGGTTGGTTTTTGTACTTGAAAAATACCAATAAGCAATCAAAAGGTTTTCACGATTTTCTTTGGTTTGGGGTAAGTCTTTTCGATAGCCGACGCGATTTCACTTCGACTTATGCCGCTCAGGATTTTGCAATGCCCAACGGAAAGTTCATTTATACGGTTGGTAATAAAGCCTATCTCACAAAAAAAGTCGAAGTGGGGCAACGCCAGAAAATTCAGTACGATATTCTGCCGGAAATTCAAAAGGCTCTCGATACTGCTCATCAAAAAGGTTTTATCATTCACTCGACTACCCAAGACATGGTTTTCGATGGCATGAATATCGGTTGGGAAATTCCCGGTGTTTACGATGTTGGCATGACCTTTCACCAACTTCGCATCGAAGTGGTTAAAAAAAAAGGAATTTAATGAATATTAACCCAAAATTCCGCAGCCGTGAAAAAATTCAATCCAATCTTTGTGTTTTTTGTGCCTTCGTGCGTCATAATCTTTTTTTGAATGTTGCGGTTTGACTGCCCCCCTGTTTTGGGGAATCTTTATTGCTATAATCTTTCGTGCTTTTAGGTGAACTCTGATTTTTAGCGGTTCCCTTTACTACGTTTTCCAGAAAGGAATGATTGATGTGTTCGGAACTTGATCTGAGTTCTTACGGAATCCATGTTGCGCAGGTTCTTCGTAATGCTTCTCCCGCAAGACTTTACGAGGAAGCTGTTTCACGGGAACAGGCTGTGTTGGCGTCAACCGGAGCGTTGATAAATTATTCCGGTGAAAAGACCGGACGAAGTCCGAAAGATAAGCGTGTTGCCAAAAGTCAACCCAGTGACGCAGATATTTGGTGGGGTTCCGTCAATATTCCGATGACTCCCGATGATTTCGACGAAAACAAAGCCCGTGCCATTGATTATCTGAATACGCGGGATTTAATCTATATTGTTGACGGTTACGCCGGTTGGGAACCGAAATATCGGCTTAAAATCCGTGTAGTCTGTTGCCGGGCGTACCACGCGTTGTTCATGTACAACATGTTGATCCGACCAACCGCCGCAGAATTGCTCGATTTCGGCACGCCGGATTTCGTCATCTACAACGCCGGTCAATTTCCCGCGAATCCGTTGCAAGAGTCTGTCGGCAGTAAGACTTGTGTTGCGTTGTCGTTTGAAAAAGGCGAGTTGGTGATTCTCGGAACACAGTACGCCGGAGAAATGAAAAAAGGTGTGTTCACGATTTTGAACTATCTCATGCCCAAAAAAAGCATGGTTTCAATGCACTGTTCCGCCAATGAAGGCAAAGATGGGGACGTGTCGCTTTTTTTCGGTCTTTCGGGAACCGGCAAAACAACCCTTTCAACCGAACCGCATCGCCGATTGATTGGTGACGACGAACATTTTTGGACAAACGAAGGAATCGTCAACATCGAAGGCGGTTGCTACGCCAAGTGCATCAATCTCGCGCCGGAAAGCGAACCGGAAATTTTTAACGCCATTCGATTCGGAACTGTTTTGGAAAATGTCGTGTACAACGATCAAACCCGCATCGTTGATTTTGCGGATGATTCAATCACGGAAAATACCCGCGCTTCGTATCCGATTGAGTTTATTGACAATATTAAAATGCCGTGTGTTGGCGGACATCCGAAAAATATTGTGTTCCTTTCTTGCGATGCGTTTGGTGTTTTGCCGCCGGTCAGCGAGTTGACGCCGGAACAAGCGATGTATCATTTTATCAGTGGGTACACCGCGAAAGTTGCGGGAACGGAGGTGGGGGTGACGGAACCTGAAGCGACATTTTCGGCTTGTTTTGGTGCTGCGTTTCTCGTTTGGCATCCGGCAAAATACGCCGAGTTGCTCGCCGCGAACATGAAAAAGTACGGTTCCAAAGCGTGGCTTGTCAACACCGGTTGGAGCGGCGGCAAGTACGGAGTGGGCAAACGTCTTTCGATCCGCCACACAAGAGCGATCATTGACGGGATTCACAGCGGCGAACTGGCGCAACAAAAAAAAGAAACAGACCCGATTTTTGGTCTTGCTATTCCGATGTCGTGTACCGATGTGCCGAATGAAATCCTGAATCCGAGAAATGTCTGGAAAAACAAAACGGAATATGACCAATTAGCCATGTATCTTGCCGGATTGTTCAGAAAGAATTTTGCGAAGTATGAAGCGGATTCTTCAACTGACATCATCAACGCCGGACCGTTGAAATTCAGTGAATAACACAAAGGCAACGCTCTATCGGAAATTGTTTTACAAAAGACAATTTTGATGTGACCGCTTTTGATTTTTGAGGTTTATTTCTAATTGCTTCAAATTTCGTGTTGTGTTGGTTGATTCTCTGAATTTGGCGGATTGCCGATTTCGTGAAGTGGTTCCGGCTGTTGCCAATCGTTACAAATAGATTGGCGGAACGTAGGGCAACTGTGGCAATGACCACAAGTTGAATGGTCATCAGAATGACACTGACGCGATTTCAGTGTTCCCCAAAAGTACCAGCCGGTTACAGTAAGAGCAATAACAGCAACAACAAATCCAAACATGGTTATCAATAATTAGGTGTTGAAACCGGATATGATTTGGAAAGACTAAAACAATTAATCAAAACAATTAATCAAAACAATTAATCAAAAGAAATAATCAGGAATTTTTATCTGTGACTCTCCGTCTTTTCTATCTGATTCCGTTGGAGTCAGAAAGAACAGATATCCTCTATCCTCTTTTACTGTCGCTTTGAAAATCCGACTGAATTAGCAGTGATTCAGATTGTACTCATTATAGCGATTATAATGAGTAACCGAGACAGTATTTTGTCATGTTTCTATGAAAAAATCTTTTGTTCATGGAAACTAATGCCCGAAAGTGATAAGAAGACGTTATCCTCTCTTAGAAAATCGTTCCACTGTTGTACGCCGAATGATCACGCCAATGGCAAGGAACAAGTTAAATTCGTATCGCTTTCGCGTTTGCCTAAAAAAGAATCCGGAAAAATCGGTATTGTCAGTAGATAGAAAATTTGATTTTTGAACAATCAGTGAATTTGGGTAAATTGCAAAAAAATTGCTTGCATTATCATTAAAAAATATTAGAATACCATACGATGTTTTAACATTTTCTAAGGAGGGTGTTCGGGTGAAGAGAAATGAGACGCGTTTGATTGTTTTGGCATTTAGCCTTTTGATGTTGAGTTTTTTGATTTCGTTGGTTTGGAATCAGGCATTGGGGCAGCCGGTCAATTTACCACTGACCCCTGCACCGGATTCCATTCCGCAAGTGGTTGTTCGACCTCCGGCAGAACCTCCGAAATGGCTCGTCGATTTTTCCCCGTATGAAGACCCGGTAAATCCGGCAAAAAAAATCCGGGTTATCACAGTCGTTGATCCTGAATCCAAACGAATCGTCGTGTATCATGAAGATTTGGCAACCGGACAAATTAAATTATTGAGTGCCAGAAATATCCGAAACGATCTCCTGCTCGATCAATTCAATGCCCTTTCCCCAACCCCAAGCGAAATCGAAAAAGATATTCGGCGTTTAAAAAAACAGAACTAATTACGAAAAACAAAACTATGAGCTCGGAGTATTATTCCCTTGAAAAAGCGGCGGAAGTCCTGGCACTTCCAACAGCAGAAGTCAATCGTCTTCGTGAAAAAAACCAACTCAGGGCGTTTCGGGACGGTTCGAGTTGGAAGTTCCGCAAGGTTGATGTTGACAATTTTTTGGCGGAAACAATCAAGAATCGCGGGAAAAGCGAAAAATCAGCCGGCGAAAGCGATTTCGATTTGCTTGGTATGGATGACGATGAAGAAACTCCCACTCTGTTAGCGGACTTACCGTCGTTCGATTCCCTTATGGAAGAAGGGCTTTCGCTCGGCGATGAATTGATTGACGCCGCTCCGGCTGCCAAGCCTGTCTCTTTATCAAAACCTGCTTCCGAAAAAAAGGCTCCCGATGTTAAAAGTGATGCTTTTTTGGCGGACGATGATTTGATGTTGGCAGGTGACGACTTGACGTTGTCGGAAGATTCGGATGTGTTACCGGATTCGATACGCCCTTCTGTTTCTACATCTGCTTCCGATATTGATCTTGCAGCAAGTGATGATCTGGTGTCAGACGGCACCGGCTCTTCAGGACAACTGAATTTGGCAGGAGACAGCGGTATTTCGCTCCTCGATATCACCGACAATATTGATCTCCAACCAGTCGAAAAAGGCGGAAGTGACGCTCAACTTGAACTCGCCGATGATGACGATATTCTTTCTTTAGTCGAAGACGATTTACCAGTTGAAAGTACATCAACAATCGCAATTCCGGTTGAAGATGATTTTCAATTGACGCCGGACGCTGATTTTTTGCCGGACGATTCGGAAAGTGCATCGCAGGTGATTGCTCTTGATGACGATAACGCGTTCGCCCCTCCCGGCGGTTCCTCCGGTTTCGGAACCGAAATGCCGTTTGCGGCTCCAATGGGAACGGCGGCGGAAGAACCAGCATCGCCAACAGTGTTCGGAACAAGTCCGCCATTCACCACCGCTCCCGTCGGTGACTTTACCACCACCCATAGACCCGAAACCGCTCCGGCAACAATCGAAATCACATACACTCCTTGGCAAATTGCCGGTCTTGTTCTTGCCACCGGATTTCTGATTTTGCCCGGAATGATGATTCTGGATTTAATTATTCATATCTGGAGCTGGGGCGAACCGTTCGTGATTAACAGTTCCATCATGGATCTCTTCGTTTCATTTTTTTAGTGACTTTTATTTTGGGATTTGGGTTTGGGGATTCGCTTGCGTCCCCCACAAATCACAAACCACAAGTCACAAACCCCAAACGACAATCCCTACTGTTTGTCGTTATTTCAAAGTATTTTGGCGTAAAATAAGGTATTGTCAGACGATTAAAATATCAATATACTGGCAACGGATTTTGAAATTTCATTTTTGTATTTCGTTCCGAACTCAACTGTTCCGAACTTAACTGATTTTATTTTAGGGAGCAAATCTGATGACAGTAAAAAAGAAAATCAATCGCCGGACTTTTACCAAGACTGCGGCGATAACAACCGGGGTTGCGATGTTTCAGACGGCACGTTCATACAGTCAAACGGTTGGAGCCAATGATCGGGTTCGGGTCGGATTTCTTGGGGTCGCCAACCGCGGACGCCAAGATATTGACGCCTTCAAAAAACAACCGGATGTCGAAATCGCGGCTCTTTGCGATGTGGATCAACAAACTCTGGAAGCGGCAAAAGAAAAATATGCCGGTTCTTCAACCTTGATTGCCGAAGATTTTCGGAAAATCTACGAACAAAATAATATTGACGCGATTGTTATTGCCACACCGGATCATTGGCACGCCATTCAAACGGTTGAAGCGTGTAAAGCCGGAAAGGATGTGTATGTCGAAAAACCGCTTTCCGTCACCGTTGTCGAAGGACGGAAAATGGTTGAAGCCGCCCGAAAATATAAACGAGTTGTTCAGGTTGGTATTCATCGGCGAAGCGGAACCATTTACCGTGATCTGGCAGCAAAAGAGATTGATGAGTTGATCGGCAAGGTGACGGTGGCGCGTTGCTGTCACATGAGCAACATGTTCCCCGACGGAATCGGGCGTTTTCAACCAACCGCCCCGCCACAACATTTGAACTGGGAACTCTGGCTCGGTCCTCGTGCCAATCGCAATTACCAACCCAATATTGCTCCTTATAAATTCCGATGGTGGAATGATTATTCGTCGCAGATTGCCAACAACGGCGTGCATTTCATTGACATTTTCCGAATGTTTCTCAAAGAAAAAGCCCCGACTGATGTTTGTGCGATGGGCGGCAATTTTGCGGTGAACGATGACCGTACCATTCCTGACACCATGCATGTTACGTGGTTGTTTCCTTCCGGTCGTCTTCTTGAATTTAGTCATTACGAAGCCAATTCAAATCCGATTATGGCGGTTCCCGGTTATGTTGAGTTTCGCGGGACAATGGGAACGCTGTATGTGAATGACGGTCGGTATGTTGTCAAACCGGAAAAGCCGGGGCAATTTCAGACCAAAGGCGAACGGATGAAAGAACAAGACGAAACATTGGGCGGCAACAACCGGAATCTCGATATTACGGCTCAACATGCCCGTAATTTTATTGATTGTGTTAAATCGCGGGCGGTTCCGAATACGGATGTCGAGGAAGGTCACCGCAGCACAACAATGAGCTTGATCGCTAACATTTCGCTGGCAACTGAACAACGCCTCAAATGGGATGCCGAAACCGAACGCTTCATCAACAATGAAAAAGCCAATTCGTTGTTGCATTACGAATATCGCGCCCCTTGGAAATTGGAAGTCTGATTGCAACGCTCTCTTTTGTTTTGTAAAATTGGCGGGCAAAGACGTAAAGAGACCAAAGATATACGCTTTGTACTTGAGTTTTCGGTTTTAGATTTCACGCAGGCAATGAGGCTTGAGGCAACGGGCGTTTGAAAAGCAAGCCTAATGCCTCAAGCCTAACCGCCTAAACATAACACGTGAAAGCGAATTTTAAAATGTAAAAAGTATACAGCGAAATTCATAGTTGGTTTCCATTTTCTTTGTGTCTTTGTGCGCAACCAATTAATAAAAGGCAAAAGAAACAATGAGCGGTGAGAACGGAAATCAACTGATTATCGGAACAGACGAAGCTGGTTACGGTCCGAATTTAGGACCTTTGGTTGTTTCGGCAACAGTTTGGGAATCACCGACGGACAATTTGTTGCCGCTTCTTGCGATGCTCAAGACCCATGAAATTCGGATTGGTGATTCTAAAAAGTTGTATCATGGCGGCGGTTCGTTGTTGGCGTTGGAGTACGGCATCATGATTCCGTTGCAACATCTCGCTAAACCGCAACGCCCTTTGTTCGCGGACGAAGCGACTCTTGCAAAACAAACGGCAATCTTTGCGAAAATTTTAGCCGAAAACAAGGTTCGGCTTTGCGATATTCAGAGCCGAACTGTTGAACCGGAAGAATGGAATCAACAACTTGACCGGTTTGAATCCAAAGGTTCGTTGCTTTCTGATATAACGTTGCGGTTGGTTGTCGGGGTTCTCAACACCCACCGCACTGCGATTCCGGTTTTGGTTCTTTGTGACAAACACGGTGGGCGAAATCATTATCTCGATTTGCTCACGGAACATTTCCCCGGTTCATTTATTCGGGTGATTCGGGAAAGCCGGGAACAGAGCGTTTATCGGTTGACGCACGAAAACAACTCGTTGGAATTTCGTTTTCTTGCCAAAGGCGAATCGCAGGTTCCTGTTGCCTTAGCGTCAATGAATTCAAAATATCTTCGCGAACGGGCAATGATTCAATTTAACGAGTTTTGGCAAGCGCAGATTCCCGATTTGAAGCCAACCGCCGGTTATCCCGAAGACGCCAAGCGTTTCAAAAAGGACATTGCCTCAGTTCAAGCCCAACTCGGCATCCGAGACGAAACCATCTGGAGAAAACGTTAGTAATGGAAAATTGAAAATTGAAAATTGAAAATGAAAAACGGGCAACGCATCTCGTCGGTCGCAAGCGACCGTCGCTAACGAATCGACACTAAAAACTTCCGCTTGGTCTGATAGGATTGCCCCGTTGGGGCGAAGGTGATTGAAATCCATTTTCGTAGGGCGTTGCCCTAATGCCACTGTAATCTTTTGTGGTAGGGGTTTACGTTTATTTTTTGTTTTATTTTTTTGGTTGCTGTGTTATTTATTTTTGATCACTGACAACACCTCCTGATTTTTTTTGTGCGTTCGTACTTTTTTCGCCACCGCACGCTTTATGTAACACCGCGTCGGTTTTTTTCGTTATTCGTGATTGTTTTTGTTCAGTAACTTGGTTCTTTCGTTATGAATTATTGTTCATGGGTTCAGTCGAATTCTTTTCTGGGACATTTTGTTTCATTTCGTTTTTTAGAACATTTCGTGGTCGATTCATGAGCGGGTATTTTTTTCCTTGACGTTTTTTTAAGACTCGCGGGTCAAAACGGTAGGGGCGTTCGGGAAG
>JAISQH010000084.1 GCA_031274385.1 Planctomycetaceae bacterium
ACCAAAAGAACATGCAACCCTTCGGAACCAAGTTCGAGACGGAGTTGCTGCGAATAAGCCGCCACCGCAAATTTTGAAACAGGATACGCGCCAACATACCGAGCCGCACTTTTTGCCGCCAACGAACCGATGTTGACGACATGCCCGCGCCGTTCGAGCAGCATTGCCGCCGCTGCCCGTGTACAACGAATTGTTCCTAAAACGTTGAGATCGAAAAGAGATTGAAACTGTTCCGGTGTGGTGTCCAAAACCCTGCCGCGCATAGAACGCCCGGCGTTGTTGACCAAAACATCAAGCCCGCCCCAATGATTTCGGACTGTTTCGAAAATTCGGTTCACATCGTCTTGCTTTGTAATATCAGCATGAATCGGCAACACTTCATAACTGATTTCACCGGAACCGGCTTTATTGGAACCGATTTCATGTGACGCTTTTTCAACATCGTCTTTTTCCAGTGCCACAATCGCGAGTTTGGCTCCGGCGCGAAAAAACTCTTCAGCAATGATTCGCCCCAAACCGCTTGACCCGCCGGTTACGAGAACTATTTTGTCCTGCCAAAAATTCATGTTTTGTAATTGTAGGGGCAAGGCTTGCCCTTGCCCCTGTGTTGATTTTGAAACGGAATCCGCCGTTTTGGGGGACGAGGGCAAGTCTCGCCCCTACAAGGATTGCGGAACGGTTTCCGCATTGATGGTTTTGTCGGCTGTTGCCGACGCTATTTACCAAATGTCTCGGAGAGAGGCGGTCTACCTTGCCAGTTGGAAACTCCAAAAACGGAAATCTTTCCTATTTTATTTCTGCATGTGACAATTTTTGTACTTTTTTCCGCTTCCACAGGGGCAGGGATCGTTTCGACCGATTTGAGGATTTCGGTTACGAATTGGTTCTTTTTTCTGGTCGGAAGTTTGAACGTTTCCGGCGATTTCTGTTTGTTCTTTTTCAAAACTGCTCTGTGTTGAAGCGGTTTGAACTTCATCATGCCGTGCTTCCGCTTCCTGCCATATCGAACTGACAAAATCATGATCAAGTTGTTCCATACGGAAAATTAAATCCGTTACGCGGGAATAGACGGTGTTCCACATTTCGGAAAAGATTTGCATTCCTTCACGTTTGAACACGACTTTCGGGTCTTCCTGAGCGTAACCGCGAAGCCCGATACTCGAACGAAGATGATCCATCACAAGAAGATGATCCTTCCAAGCCGTATCAAGAATCTGGAGAACAAGCGAACGTTCCATCATCCGCATTTCAGGATTGTAACGATCTTCCACAAGCGAACAAAGCCGATCTTCAAGTTCGTAAATATCCCAGCCAAGTATTTTTTGCGGCGTTAAATCCGGTGCAAATTCTTTGTTGACCCACTCGCAAAACTCTTTCAGTTCGGCGTTGTTTTTAATAACCGTTTCTTTATGGGCAGGAGATTTTTCCGTAACAGTAACCGATTTCGAGGTGGCGTATTTTCCGGTGTATTTCGACACCGTTTTGTTGACGCTCCGTGTTGCGAATTTAGAACCGGCGCTCACTTTACCGATTTCGGAACTTGCCGTTTGTTTCGCAATACTTTTCCTGATTTCCTCCGAATTAAATCCGTTGTGAACCATCAAATCATCAAGACGTTGCCGGAGTTCCTGATACACTTTCGGGACATGTTCCGAAGTGATCCGGCTTTGGGCAATCATGATTTCCTCAATTTCGTGACGCTGCTTACTCTTGAGGTCTTCAAGCGACAATTCAACGCCAAACCGATCCCGCGCCCAAGTCACAAGCCCTTCCCGATTGTAACGCCGACCGGTCTGATCCTGAATCGTAAAATGGTAAAGACCGCCAAGAACCGGAAATTGAATTTCTTTTTCCCGATATTTTTCGTGCGTTAATTTTCGAACCTTTTCACGGAACTTGTCCGGTTCCAACTGACGAACTTCCTCGAAATCAAGTTCGATGCCGAATTTCAGTTTGATCCACCCGATGGCTGTTCTCAAACCGTAATCCCGACTCAAAAGTTCGCGTCCTTCGGAAAGATCGGCACCGTTGATAAATTTGTGCGCTTTTTCAATCAGAACCTCAGCAAGTTCTTCGCGCGGAATCTTTTTTAAGTCACGGTCAGTGTAACTGGTTCGCCAGGTTGAATTAGACCATTTCGCCAACGCTTGCCAATTCCATTCGGATTCTTCGGCGTCTTCGGGCAGATTTTCTTCAATATGATCCAGTACGAACGATTCCGCCATGTGCCGTGCGTGATCTAACGCAAATTCTTCCGCTTGGGCGTAATCCATTCCGCGAAAATCACGTGTTTCAAATTCCATATTGAGCCGGGACTCCACCCAAGCGGCAAAGGATTCCGCTTCGTAATCTTTTGTGAGAAAATCGCCGAGATGCTGGTTCACCTGCTCGTCAATCATTTCGAAAATCAATTCTTTGCAATTGGCACCGTCGAGAATCCGTTGACGATAACCGTACACCGACTTTCGCTGAAAATCCATCACTTCGTCGTATTCGAGCAAGTTTTTTCGAATATCAAAGTTTTGCTCTTCAACTTTCTTTTGAGCGCCCTCAATACGGCGGCTGACCATTCGCGATTCAATAACCTGACCTTCTTCCATGCCGAGTATGGTCATGATGCGTTTAACCGCTTCACCGGCGAAAATTCGTAACAAATCATCTTCCAGTGAGAGAAAAAACCGGCTGCTGCCCGGATCGCCCTGACGACCGGTTCGTCCGCGAAGTTGCAAGTCGATACGCCGGGCTTCGTGGCGTTCCGTACCGATAATGTGCAAGCCGCCCATTTCTCGTACAACATCGCCTTCCGGCTTCATTTGTTCTTTTTGTTCAATTTCATTTACAAGATTTGTCCAGACCTCGCGCGGAACTTCAAGCCGGGTCGGATATTGCGATTGCAAAATGCTCCACGCCATCGCTTCGGGATTACCGCCGAGAATAATATCGGTTCCGCGTCCAGCCATGTTGGTTGCAATCGTCACCGCCCCTTTCCGACCCGCCTGCGCAACAATTTCCGCTTCACGCTGGTGATGTTTGGCGTTGAGAACCTGATGCTTGATTCCTTTTTGATCCAACATTTTGGAAATCAATTCGCTTTTTTCAATGGATACGGTTCCGACAAGAATGGGGCGTCCTTTACGGGAGATGGTTTTGATGTTCTTTTTGTCGAACCATTCCGGGTTTTTGGAACCTTTGGGAGTCAATTCGATCCGGTCATTCTCTTCGCGTGTTATTGTTCCCCAAACTTCGTTGTCGCCGCCAAGTTCGAGAACATCCCATTTGTGAATCCGTTCTATTTCATTGACAATCGCGTTATACTTTTCGCGTTGCGTTTTGTAGATGGCATCGGGAAAGTTGATTCGGCGCAACGGTTTATTGGGCGGCATTGCGATCACGTCGAGTTTGTAGATTTTCCAAAACTCGGCGGCTTCGGTCATACCGGTTCCGGTCATACCGGAGATTTTGTCGTACAATTTGAAGAAATTTTGAAGCGTAATTGTTGCGAGCGTCTGATTTTCTTCTTTAACGCGAACTCCTTCTTTGGCTTCAACTGCCTGATGCAGACCATCACTCCAATTTCGTCCCGGCATGGCACGACCGGTAAATTCATCGACAATAACGATTTCATTTTTGTCGATCATATAATTGACATCGAGTTTATAAAGATGATGAGCTTTGAGGGCGTTGTCAATCAGATGGGGCCACTCCATGTTGCCTGCGGTGTAAAACGACTCAACACCGACCAATTTTTCGGCGCGGCGTACTCCGGCATCGGTGAGGTTGGCGGTATGTTCTTTTTCTTTGACTTCAAAATCAACATCTTTGACGAGTTGCCGGGCGATTTTATCGGCAAAACTGTAACGGCTGACATCACCGTGAGCGGGACCGGCAATAATCAACGGAGTTCGGGCTTCGTCGATGAGGATATTGTCAACTTCGTCAACAATGGCGAAGTTCAATTTTCCCTGAACTTGCTGATATTGTGGTGGATAGTGATCATCTCCTTTGGCGGCAAACTTCATATTATCCCGAAGATAATCGAAGCCGAATTCGTTATTGGTTCCGTAGGTAATATCGCATTGATAGGCTTTTTGCCGATCATCGGCGGGCATATTATTTTGAATGGCTCCGACGGTGATTCCGAGTGCGAGGTAAAGCGGACCCATCCATTCCATATCGCGCCGGGCGAGATAGTCATTAACAGTAACAATATGGACGCCTTTACTTTCGAGGGCGTTTAGATAGGCGGGCAATGTTGCGACGAGGGTTTTTCCTTCGCCGGTCATCATTTCGGCGATCGCGCCGCTGTGAAGAACCATTCCGCCCATGAGTTGAACATCGTAATGACGAAGTCCCAGCACGCGGCGTCCTGCTTCGCGGCAGACAGCGAACGCTTCGATGAGCAGATCGTCCAATGTTTCACCGTCCGCCAGACGGCGTCGAAATTCGATGGTTTTTGCTTTGAGTTCTTCATCGTTGAGTTGCTGCAAACCGGGTTCGAGCGCGGTGATGGCATCGACTTTGGGTTGCAGCCGTTTGATGTACCGGGCGTTGGACGAGCCGAACAGCGAGGTAATATTGGACTCGATTCCTCGTGTCAACGCGTTAAAAAAATCCCCAATAGCGTCGAAAGCGCGTTCGTAAAATTCCATGAAATTGGCGTGTTGAACAAATAAAGCGAAGGCGATTCGGGCAGCCGAAAAGAGCCTTCAATAAAGAGAACTAATGGAAAAAACCTTATAATTAATGAAGTTTACCAGTTTACCGCAACACCGATACTTGGTCAAGACGCCACGTTCCGTTTTTGGAGTTTCCAACAGACAAGTCACGTTAGCGACGGGGGCTTGCCCTCGTTATACCCCCCATCTTTTAACATACATTTTTTCAATAGTCGCGCAGCGACGGCATCATGCATAACCGGTGATGGAGCGCAGCGCAATCACCGGATCGAGTCTCCCCCAACGAC
>JAISQH010000093.1 GCA_031274385.1 Planctomycetaceae bacterium
GATCCGGCAATGCAAGAGCTAGAACGCCAACGGCATTTGTTTATGGTTGGTTACAATGAAGACCTCACCGTATCAAGAGCACAAGGAATTGCCCAAGGAAAAGCCGAAGGAATTGCCGAAGGCGAAGTACGAGGCGAATTAAAAAGCCGAGTTGATGATATATTGGACATCCTGAACGATAAATTCGAGCAAATTCCTCAACACATTGTTGATTCATTAAATCAACAAACCGATGCAGTGGCATTGAAATCACTGGTACGTCGTGCCGCCAAATGTACATCGTTGGATGAATTTGCCGCCGACCTGTAAACTCTTGAAACTCCCCTTTTTGCTAAAGGGGAGATCGTTGCTATTTTTCGTACTTTATTAAATCTTCGCTTGTTCGAGGACTAATTGGAATACACGGCGATTCGTTTGATTTCCAGCGTACATTTTGGTTCGTTGCTGTTGGCTCCGAGCGAGATGAAATTGACTTGATCGAGGTCGAGTTGGTTGTTTTCATCGGGACGAGTGGCTCCGGAGTGTTGGAATTGCGTGAACGGCAGCTTGGCAACATGCCAATTGCCGTCCGATTTGAAAACAGAACCGACAATATAACCGGCACCGGATTTTTCGAACAAAAAGAATCGCGGCACCGCGTTACCAATACACCGGGCTTCGAAAATTAAACCTGATGCGTTGGTCAAATCAATATTGTCCGGTAATTGAAATCGCGGATAAACCCAGCGATCACCGTCTTTGTTGAATGTTGCGGTCATACGCCAAACGGAGTTATTTGATTCGTTGTTTGATTCGTTATTTGATTCCATTTCCAACGTACAAATTGCCGGAGCGTTTTTTTGCCAGCGTGAAAGATCGCCAACCGGAAGTTCCCGGACATTTTTTGTTACTGAAACAGATCCGTCCCATGTTGTTTCACTGCGAAACTTCAGAACGAGCGGTCGTTTTTCATCTCCGGCGGAGACCCGAAGCGTTTGAAATTCACCGGTTGAAAATCTCTCTTTTTCGAGGGGAAGGTTCCAGATCACATCGGTAAATCCCTGTCCCGCAACAAAAATTCCGTTTTGAGTTTCCGATGTTTTGCCTATTTCGAAACGTAAATCATATTTTTTCCCGTCCGAACCGAGATTGAATACACGGAATTTCATCGGCAATCGGTTTTCAATATTCTGCGGAATAAAATAACCGTCCGGTGTTGCCGAAAGTTGTTCTTTATTGTACTGAAAACGAAGGGCAACGGCGGGAATCTCAATTTTTCGTTTTAATAATTTCCGCGAAGCCTGATAAAGTTTCATGGCGTTTGTTTCGGGATTCAGCAAATCGGCAACCGTTTTTTTATCGAGCCAAACGTAATACAAATTTGCCGTTGTGATCGGCAACTCGTTGTTTTCCAACGTTATCGGCAAGCCAAGTACCGATTCGGCTCGTTGAATTTGTCCCGGTAATTTCAGTTTTTGTGATTCTTTCAAGGTTCCGGTGTAAAGAACGGCAACCGATTGACCGGATTTTGTTTTGAAAACTCTTGCCCGGAGAATTGCCGGATCGTTTATTTTCAGATCGCCAATATATTCTGTACCGTTTAAAGCCTGAATAAGTTGAACGTATGCTGCCATTGATCGGCAGGGAGTTCCGAGTTTGTCCATCATTCCGAAGTTACTTTCCCGTTCATCGTAATACGGATAAACGAACGGAAAATATCGTTCGATGCCGCAACATCGGGCTTCAACACCTTTCATTACAATATCGACGGCACTTTTCAAGTCCTGATCTGCCGGAGGACGCTGTGTTCCGCGTTTCCATGGACGCCCGCATTCCGTCAACCAAAGCGGCATTGATTCGTAACCCGATTCTTTTAACCAGTTACGATAATTCCCGATCAGTTTTTCCAACGATGGTGCCATGTCGTAGGAATGAAAACTGAACCCGTCCACATCATGGAGCAACCCGTTTTCCGCAGCGTTTTTGAGCCAAGCTGGTTGAAAATGAGCCATGACGCCGCCGAACAACGGGGTTTTGACACCGGATTGTTTGAGTTGATGTGCAATAACTCTTGCCATCGGAACATATTGATCGGCGGGCAATTCGGCACCGAACGAAATGTCCGGTTCGTTCCAGATTTCAAAACCGCCCCACGTCGAATTCCAATAAGCAGCAATTGCGTTCCAACTTTTTGCTGTTGTTACCAAATCACTTGGATATTTTTCGACTTTTTCCATCCAGTTCGGGGCGTTGTGAAAAAGTTCCAAAACTTCGATTCCGTTTTCTTTGCAGAGTTTTCGCACGGAATCATAACGGCGATGACTTTCCCATTTGAATTGCCCTGCGTTTGGTTCGATGTCGTTCCACGAGAGCCGCTCACGAATCATATTGATTCCGTTCCGTTTTGCCGCTTTGACAAAACCGATTCGTAGTTTTTCGTCGTCAACGAGCCAGGACAACGCGGCATCAATCGCAAAGAATTGATCCGGTGTACCGTTGAATGCCGGAAGCGAAACAACACCGAAACGTTGCGTACCGAATTCAATTTCCCAAAATCCTTGCGGCAATTTAGTAGTTACGGAAACGGTGTTGCCGTCCATTTTCGCCGGAAGCGTTTTGGTTTCGGCACCGGAAAGCCGAAATTCCAACGGTTCCATTTTGTCATTGCCGACAATTTGAAACCGAAACTCTGATTCTTTATTCGGTTCGACGAAAAACTGTTCGACATTTTCAGGCTTGAGCGTTGCAGCAAACAACGGCGTTACAAAGCAGAATGTAACGAAAAAAATTAACGATGGTTTCATGGTTTTGCTCTTTTTGGTTGAACGAAATTTTTGCAAAAGGACACAACACAGGATGACTGATCAATGTAACTGTCTATTTTAATTTTAGGCATTTTGAAAAATTTTCGTCATGTTATTTCGTTTCAAAAAAATTAATTCCTCAAAACCCTCAATAATTGTTATAAATGACAACGTATTAAATAATGATAACGTATTAAATATAGACAGTT
>JAISQH010000095.1 GCA_031274385.1 Planctomycetaceae bacterium
ATTTTTAAAAATCCTCTAAAACGAAAAAATCGCCGCAATTAAATTGATAATTGGATACGATAAAGATACTCGTTTTGATTCTTTGCGTCTTTGCACGCAAATGAAAAGAGACAGTTACAAACGAACGTTTTATTTTTTGAACCAATTTCCGATTTTACCTTTGATGGAATGGTTATATTCTTTCCTCATTGGCATTGATTCGATGATGGGAACGAAAGTTTGGGTGTTGATGAGTTCGAGTGACAATTTGTAATCGCGTTGCATATCACGATTGACTTCTGTTGTTCCTGAGGTGATTTTCGCAAAAAGCAAATAATCAACCGGTGTTCCGCCGCGTCCCATCGCACCGGTGAACATACGCATATTTTCCTCCATAAACAGATCGTCAGGACGAAAACTAAGCGTGCGAAGACCGGCACTAACGGCTCGGTCACTAACAATTTCAAATTGGTCTGATTCCGAAATTTTTTCGAGAATTGACGATTTGATATGTTCTTTGAAGTCGCCGAGTTCTTCGACGCTGTTATTTTCCAAACTGATGAAGCAGACTTTCCGTTTGGGCGGAACCATCATTGCGCCGTTGTCGAAGGCGACTTGTCGAATGGGTTCGACGGCGGCGCGGGCAAGAAGTTTGCCGACTGCTTCACGAACCATCGGATTATAAACTTCGGCTCCCGCACGGTCACTACCAACCTTGTCGGATTCCCCGCTGTGCATAAGCCGGGCTTGTGTCCCGCGACATCCGCAGATCAGTAACATACTGAAACTAAAGAAAAGAAACGTTCTCAAAATTATTTTCATTGTCCGTTTTTGGTTTTTTCGGTTTTTGGTTTTTAAGGGCAGTCAGACAACAATTCGATTCCATTTCAAGTGTCTATCTCGATTGATTCTTCAACCAGATCATGTAATTCCGGTTCCAAAAACGAAACATGATCACGGTGCAATGTGAGGAGGAATGTTCGTGGAATCCGATGATTGGCGTGAAATCGGATCAATCTTATTGCGTCGTGTTGTGTTTTTCGTGTTGCGCAATCAATGTTTTCGAGAACCAATACGGTTGGGCGTTGTCGGGTTTCATCCTCAAGAATCCGGTCACAAAGCCGTTGCCAGAGAATCGCGCGATTGATGAATGGCGAATCGGTTTTGGGATTGTTCTGTAATATAATCGGCAAGTTGATGCGAAAAATTCGTTCTGATTGGGAGTATTCCAACGCCGAAAGAAACACGCCCGGCAATGTTGCCTCACCAAAATCCTGAATGTTCAACGAAATAAATTGCCCTTGTTCCGTTTGAACCGAGTCGTGAATTTTTTCAAGCAATTCCCATTCGGCATGACAGGGCGAGTCACCGTGTAAGAGAAATCCGAGACGTTGTGACTGATCAATCAGGAATCGGATTTTATTGAAAGTATTATAAGTAGTATGGTAGGAAGAAATTTCCGTCCTACTTTGTGTATCTTGATGGGCAGCAAGTAAAACCATCATGAATCTCCTTCGATTTTGTAGTTGTTATTGTTGTTAAAATGAATCGGGACATCATAACAAAAATCGAAAAATCGAAAAAGACCAATTTTCTCAAAATAAATAATATTTTTGACTGTAACTGTCTATTTTAATTTTAGACTTTTTGATCATTTTTCCTTGTGTTCTGTTTTTGGAGTTTCAATGAGATAAGGTAGGTAGGCAGCCTTTCTCCGCAAAGGCTGCGTCGGCGTACTCGCCGACTTGAACTTCGTAACGCCAAGTCTTCCGGTGTTCGAGTCGGCGAGTACGCCGACGCAACCTCTCGGAGAGAGGTTGCCTACCTTGTCTGGTGGAAACTCCAAAAACAGAACAGTAAAAAAATAAAAACGAAAATTTTGTCAAAAAATTCAAATTAAAATAGACAGTTACGATTGATTGTAGTCGCGCTAGCAACGTCATGATGTATAACCGGCGATGTAGCGCAGCGCAACCACCGGATCGTGTTGTGGTTTGGAATTTGGGATTTGTGGGGGACGCAAGCGATTCAAAAACTGACTACTGACTACTGGCTACTAATAAAATCTTTCCCCACAAAAAACGAAATAATCAGAAAATTTATCGATTACAAATGGGAGGTGTTGCAAATTTGTAATTCACTTGTTAGACTAAATTGATTCGTTTATTGGAGAACCGGTTCTCCAATAATGAAACCGTCAAAAACACGTTCAATCCATTTCCCAATTTTAACACGGTAAATTTTATGAAAGCAGCCAATTTTTTTCGAAACACGACAACGGGTTTTTTAGTTATTCTTATTCTGGCTTCGTCGCTTTATGCGCAAAGTGTTGCTTTGACGCCGGTTGACCGAAAAGACGACTGGTGGGTCAAACGTCACGCCGCCAATGTTGCCCAAATGGAAAAGGGCGATCTTGATTTGCTAATGATCGGCGATTCCATCACGCATGGCTGGGACAACGCGGGAAAAACCGTTTGGAGCAGTTATTACGGGCATCGTAAGCCAATCAATCTCGGTTTTAGCGGCGACCGCACGGAACATGTTCTTTGGCGGCTTGACCATTTGCCGCTCGACAAAATCACGCCGAAAGTTGCCGTGTTGATGATCGGAACAAACAACATCGGGCATAACAGCAGTTCGCCCAAAGAAACCGCCGACGGAATCAAAGCCATTGTCGAAAAATTGGAAAAACAATATCCGGCATTGAAAATAATTGTCTTGAACGTTTTTCCGCGCAGTAACAAACCGGATGACGGAACACGGAAAAAGGTTGATGAAATCAATTCCTATCTGCCGGAATTGCTGAAAAATAAGCCGAACGTGACGTTGCTTGATATTAATTCCGTTTTTCTTGACAAGGAGCAAAATCTTCCGAAAGAAATCATGCCGGATTTTCTTCACCCGAACACTTACGGCTATGAACTCTGGGCAAAGGCTGTTGAGCCGACATTGACCGTGTTGCTTGGAGAAAATAATCCGGCGGTTGTTCCTGTGGACAGACTGGCGGAGGAATGGTGGAAGAAACGCCATGAAACCAATGTGGAACAGATTACCAAAGGAAATATCGAATTTCTGATGATCGGCGATTCGATTACTCACGGTTGGGACGGTCAAAGCCCGTTAGTGGAAAAATATTTTGCTCAATACAAACCAATCAATCTCGGCTTTGGCGGTGATCAAACGCAACATGTTCTTTGGCGGCTTGACCATTTGCCGCTCGACAAAATTTCGCCGAAAGTTGCGATGATTATGATCGGAACCAACAATATCGGTAACCGCGCCAACACTCCCTGGATGATTGCAACAGGAATTAAAGCCATTGTCGAAAAGTTACAGAAACAATATCCAGAGTTACAAACTGTTGTACTGGACGTTTTTCCGCGTGACGAAAAACCGAACGGCTGGAACCGGCAACGGGTTAATGAAATTAATCTTGCGTTGCCGGAATTGCTTGCCGGTTTGAAAAATGTCGAGATTATTGACATCAATGCTGGTTTTATTGGTGAAGACGGGATATTGCCGAAAGACATTATGCCGGATTCACTTCATCCGAATACGAAAGGTTACGAAATCTGGGCTGAAAAACTTGCTCCGGTTTTGAAAGCAAAATTCGGTCGATAAAATTGTTTTGGTAAATTTTTTTTAACGAATTTTTTTAACGAATTGTTTAATTTTACAAAAGGAGATTAAAATGTCTTTACGTGCTTATGAATTTAGTTGGGATATTATTGGTGATATTAACGAAGGGCGTCCGAACTTGGGGACTGATGTTAATATTGTGTTGTATCGTTTAATGCAATACACATTCCGTGATGTTGCCGAGCAACGTTACGGAAAGGAAGTTTGCGATCAACTGTTTTACGATGCGGGTTATCTTGCCGGTAAGTTTTTCTTTACCCAGTACATGCAGGAATTTAAGGATTTATCGCTCAATGAATTTGTGGCAGAACTTCAGCGGGTTTTGAAGGAACTCGGAATTGGTATTCTTCGAATCGAAAAAGCCGATCTTGAAACCGGACAATTCGTTCTGACTGTTTCGGAAGACCTGGATTGTTCCGGTCTTCCCGATATCGGAATTGAAGTTTGCAATTACGACGAAGGGTTTATTGCCGGAATTTTCGAAAAGTACACCGGAAAATCATTCACTGCGAAAGAAGTTGATTGCTGGGCATCCGGTGACCGAACCTGCCGTTTCCATGTCAATGCTAATCAAAGCTAAAAATGCGAGTGTGAAGGGTGAAAAAGCAAGACGGTGATTTTCATTTTTTCATCCATTCACACTCATCATTTGTTAACCCTAAAGCGTTACGTTGTTCAACATGGTGATCCTTTTGATTCCGGCGGGTAACCGGAAGGCTTAAAAAACGGTGATCTTGTGCGCGAAGGCACAAGAGGCTGGAATCAAAATGTTCATGTTGTATCTTTGCGTTTTGGTACGCAACAAAAATTCAAAGGCGGTTTTTTGAGAAGCCCTCCTAATGTTGAACCACTTATCCGTTCCTTTACTCTTTGTATATTTTTCATTCTTTTTTCTTTTCTCCCCATGGACGACGATATTAAATTGTTGCGGCAAATATTGTCGGGGCGTTCCATTCCGCCTTTTCCTGAAACATCCGGCGAAAATACGGAAATCAAGAATATTTACACGGAACTTACAACGATTCGTGCAATTCTGATGAAATTTGCTACGGGTCATTTTGAAGACGAGATTACGATTCGGGGAGCCATTGCCGGTTATTTGAAAACGTTACAAGCCAATCTGCGTCATCTGGTTTGGCAAGTTCAACAAGTTGCGGAAGGTGATTTTTCGCAACGTGTTGAATTTATGGGCGATTTTTCCACTGCCTTTAATTCGATGGTGGTTCAACTGGAACAATCGTTGACGGAATTGAAAGAGAGCGAACGCCGGCTTTTGAAACTGAATGACGATTTGCAAGACGAAATTCGGTTTCGTAAAACTGCCGAACGGGACTTGAAACACAGTGAAGAGCGTTGGAATCTTGCAGTTCAATGCAGCCGTGACGGAATTTGGGACATGAATCTTGATACAAAGGAGGCGTGGTATTCCGAACGATTTCTGGAAATGTTCCAATATTCGCCGGAGGAATTGCCAAAAGACCTTCGTTGGGACTTATTGATTCACCCGGAAGACAGTGAGGTTGCGGAATTTTTGCGCAAACTTTACACCAAAGAAGAATATCCGCCGCCGTTTTCAGTGGAATGTCGGATACGTTGCCGCGACAATAATTATCTTTGGGTACGGATTCGCGGGATGCCGATTAAGGAAGACACCAGTTCTCCGAATCGGATTATTGGTGTTACATCGGACATCAGCCTTCAGAAAGAAACAGAAACCGCTCTTGCATACCGGGCGATGCACGATAATTTAACGGGATTACCGAATCGTTATCTTCTTGACGACCGGTTGCGCCAACATGTTGCCAATGCGTTACGCAGCGGTTCTGCCTTTATTTTTGTCATGATGGACTTGGACAATTTCAAAGGCGTCAATGATACATTGGGACATGCCGCCGGAGATATTCTTCTCATTGAACTTGGGAAACGAGTCAGTGCTTGTATCAGAAATACCGATACGGTTGCAAGACTTGGCGGCGACGAATTTGTGTTCGTTTATACTTGCGCGAAGGACAAGGAGTTGTTTGCAACGGAACAGGTGATGAATCGTCTTTACCAATCGTTTCAAACTCAGGTTGATCTTGGCGAAGTCATGTACACAATCCGTTCCAGTATGGGAGTTAGTTTTTTTCCAAAACACGCAACAGATATTGCTTCTCTTTTCGAGCGTGCTGACGAAGCCTTGTATCTTGCCAAAGAAAAAGGAAAAAATACTTACGCTATTTGGGAACCCGCCGCGAAAGAAGTTGCGGAAAAAGTCAATCAGGAAACCAAAGCAGGGTTGCGACCAACACGGTAATATACTGCTGGCAGTCATAAAGATCATGTTTTTTGTGAATTATTTTTGTAAAGGTATATTAACATCCCGTTGTTCGTAAAACTTTTAATAATGTGTTCGGTTTGTATTATGAATTAAAACAACTCCGTAGGAGTTGACTTTGGATAACCCCGTACAAACGAAGTGCAGCACGGGGTAAGTGTACAAACAAAACGAGAGCTCCGTAGGAGTTCAATAAAAAGGGATTAACTTTGTCACAGTAACCACAAACATCAAATTGAACTCCTTCGGAGTTCCGGTAAATTTGTGATGACTTACCCCGTGCTGCGCTCCGCTTGCACGGGGTTATCCAAATGAAACTCCTTCGGTGTTGTTTTAATTCATAGTTCAATACCAAAACAATTTGCCAAATAATTTGCCAAAACATCAATCGTGTGACTGCCGGAAGTATAATATACTCTTTTCACTTGAATTTTCGGTTTTCTTTTTTTACTGTTCCGTTTTTGGAGTTTCCAACAGGCAAGGTAGGCAACCTTGTTCTAACACACAATTTTTTGGGTAACTAATTTTAATTTTTTTTTGAGATACGAAACAGACGAAAAATACAAGATAAACGAAACGAGTCATCATCAATTCTATTTTAGTCGCGCTAGCGACGTTATGCATCATGCCGTCGCTGCGCGACTAGGGAAAAACAAAAAATAAACGAAAAGACCTGATAGAAAAATTTCGTTTGTTTGGTTTATCGCGTGCCGTGCTTCAAGTCAGCGATTTTATTTTGTTTTTAGCATTAAGAGTTGATTAACGGCAAACGGGACGAAAATCATGAGCGGCAACCAAGCACCAAGAACCGGCATATTAACATTGGCTCCAAGATATTGGCACGATTTCTGAATTACAAGGAAGGCAAGAATGACAAGTCCGCTGATTCCCATTGCCTTGAAAACGTTTCGGTCGCCGCAAGCCAAAATGACCGGCAAGCCAAGAAAAAGGAGCGTAACATCAAGAAAAGGTTGTAATAACCGGCTATGAATCATGGCATGAATCCGGTTGCCGACATCAAGACTGTTGTTTCGGGCAGCCTTGAAAAGTTCCCAAGTCGAAGCGAACTGCCGCCAGGCATCGTTTGACGCAAGATAATCAAACGGGACTTTGCTCACAACAAAACAATTGTTGGGGTCGATCCAATCAGGAGCGTCCTGATGGGTGATCACGATTGTTTTTTCTCCGAATTTCAGAGACGCCCCGTTGAGAATTGCCGGAATTTCCGTCAAACCAACCAACAAAAAACCGGACGGTTGTCCGTTTTTCGCCGAATGGTGAAACGCTTCTTTTGCTTTGAGGCGAGTCATTTGCTTGGCGATTGGTTTGGGAATCACAAAAACCGGATTGCTGATTCTTAACTCTTTTCGGAAAATCTGGTCGCCCAGAATACTGATTCCTGTTTCATTGTCAATTATGGCATTGAGCCGAACCCCCCGATTTTGAGCCACATCTTCCGCTTCCATCACCAACTCGTCAAGAAAATGAGGTAAAACCGTTTCCCGAAAAACTGTTGAAATGACCGTGACGAAAATCACGGCAAAAATCAGTGGTCGAATAATTCTCAGTGTCGAAATCCCAGCCGCCTGAATCGGAACCAATTCGTTGTTGCGAATCATCATCGCAATCGCAATCATTGCCGAAATAAGACCCAAAATCGAACTCAGTGTCATCGCAATCGGAATTGATTTGAAAAAATAGTAAGTCCCGATGATCAAAAGAACATTGTTTTGTTCTTTTCCCTTCTGAACTAAACCGTCAAAATGAGTGAAAAGATCAAAAACAACAAAAATGCCAATAATACAAATAAACCAGAAAATCAGGTTGAAAAAGAAACTTTTCAAAAGGTATCGATCCAAAATGGTCATGGCTTTGGGCTGAGTTAGAGGAAAAATCGGCGAATTATGCCAAAAAAACCGATTTCTCGCAAGAGGAATTATTCACAGGAAGGTAAAAGAAGGTAAGGAAAGGATTCAAAACTTCCCTTCACTTTCCTTATCTTAATTGAAACTTCATAAACGGAACGCTGGAAAAACATTAATAATTAGAGAACTTTGTAGTAGGATAATCTGTTGAGAATAACTGACGATTTACAATTTTTGTTTTTCAACATGGAAAGGAAATCCTAATCCAACACAATTATTATTTCCGGCGACCCTATCATCTTACCAATCCAAAAAATCTTGTTCAGACAATAGGAACGCTTGGTTAGGTTCAACCAGTCGTTGGTCGGGCTAAATCAATCATTGGTCGGGGTCAGCCAATCATTGGTCGGGGTCAACCAATCGTTGGTCGGGCTAAATCAATACTTTACGGAGTTCAATGAGGCATTTGTTTTATTAGGCTTGTTCTCTATTGTCTGATTTTTGTTAGGAAGTGGGGAATTTTGTCAACAGATTATGCAGATTGAACAGATTTTAACAAAAACAAATCTGTAAAATCTGTAAAATCTGTTGACAAACAATAATATTCCATGTTGATTGGGATTCTCATTCCCTACCGTGTTGCGGTAGGCTGGGTTATGTTGCCCTTTTCGGGGCGAGTTTGGGGTTTTGTGATTCGGGATTGGGGATTCGCTTGCGTCCACCACAAATCACAAACCACAAATCACAAACATCTGATTACCGGCTACTCTTTTCCATTTTTAATTCTCTTTGTTTTTTTCCTCTTGTCGGAAGGGCGGGATGATGTTATTCTTATCGCCTGTTTTGGAGTTGGTGTTTTGGTTTGGTGTTGATTCTATTTCTTATCAGTTTCAATGAAGCGAATATCAGACAATAATGGATTGTTGAAAATGCTTGCTTGGGGCGTTTTGTTCCTGACAGTCACGTTGATTGTTTGGCGTCGGGAGGTTTTTTGGTTTTTTGACGATTTTTTTGACGCTTCTATTTCATTGGTGATTGAGGATCGGCTGAATGAACCGTTGGTCAACCGGCGTGAAATGCGGCGGCAACACGGTGATTCTTTATTTTCTGAGGAGCGTGAGATGGTCGGGTCATCCTCCGAAGCCGCGAGAGCATCACTCCTTCGCGATCCGGTTCACCCGAAACCGGTTGCGGCAACTCCGAGTTCGCTTGTAGCAATTCCGAATCCATTTGCAGCAATTCCGAATCCGCTTGCGGCAACTCCGCAAGGGCGTTATGCGAATCGATATGACTATGTTGTTTCGCCGGGAGAACCGGAAATGATGACACACGCTGCCGCGTTAAACCGAAAAGAAATTCCGTCTCTGGACACGTTGGTTGATTCCGATTCCAACCCGCCGGAGCCGGAACCGGAATTGCCCCAAATTCGTGAACGCTCAAAACTGGATGAAATGGCTCCGTCGGTGTTGCTTTCCGGCGGTTCTTTCCGAATGGGAGACGACGCGGCGAGTGAACGGGATCAAAAACCGTCGCATCTTGTCCGGCTTGAACCGTTCCGGCTGGACTGTTACGAAGTGACCAACCGGCAATTCCAACTTTTTGTGCGGGAAACAAAATATCGGACAACAGCGGAACGACGCGGTTGGAGTTTTGTTTTTGATTTTGAACGAAAAGTTTGGATTCGCATGGTGGGGGTTTGTTGGTGGAATCCGTCCGGCAAGAATCCGCATGGCGGTGCGGAAAGTGCTGTGGTTACTGCGATGTACGATTATCCGGTTGTTCATGTTACATGGGACGATGCGCAGGCATTCTGTTACTGGTCGGGAAAGCGGTTGCCGAGTGAGGCGGAGTGGGAGTACGCTGCCAAAGGCGGACAAGTGGACGCACTGTACCCTTGGGGAAACCAACGACAAATCAACGGCGTTTTCATGGCAAATTACTGGCAAGGTTGGTATCCGAACGAAAATTCGGCAGCGGACGGTTTTTTGTTATCATCACCAATAGCGTCCTTTCCGCCAAACGGTTACGGTTTGTACGATCTTGGCGGCAATGTCTGGGAATGGTGCGGCGACCGTTACCGTACAGATTATTACCGACGAAGCCCGTTGGACAACCCGCTCGGTCCTTCGCCGGAAGAAGGCGAAATCGTAACAATTCCCCTGTTTCGGATTCGCAGGGAAAACGGACGATATGTAGAAGAGGAACCCGAAGGGACATTTGACATTTCGCTCCGTGTTCTTCGCGGCGGCTCCTTTTTAAGTGCGGAAAACAGTGACGCCGGTTATCGTACCACAACACGAAATCAACAACCCCAATCGTTCTCCTTTCAAGATGTCGGTTTCCGTTGCGCAGAATCCGTCACAAAATAACCCTTCGCAGATACTTCACCATTGACCCCGTTGGAGTCAGAAAGAATCGTAACAGTCTCTTTTTCTTTTTCAAATTTGCGCGCAACGTTACAAAGAATCGCTGTCGTCTTTTACTGTTGCTAATAAGAGGACTTGTCCTGTGTGTAGGCAATGATTTTTGAAACGAGTCTTGCTGCAAGAAATTCCGTGACAACATTGTGACCGCCCAACGGTGCTGTTTCAACAAGATCGGCTCCGATCACATTTTTCGCGGCGCAAACTTTTCGCAAGAGACCGGTGACTTGCCGCCAATCCAGACCGCCCGGTTCCGGTGTTCCGGTTCCGGGAGCCAACGCCGGATCAAAAACGTCAATGTCTATCGTAATATAAACATGTTCCGTCAAACAATAAAGAATCCGTTCAAAACAATCATTCGGGTCTTCCGCCAACATTTTCGGCGTCAAAATACGATGAATCCGTTCGGGATGATCCCGGTATTCTTCTTCGCTGAAACTGCGAATGCCAACCTGCACAAGATGCGGCGTCCAATCAAGTACCCGGCGCATTGCCGAAGCATGGGAATAACGCCCGCCTGTGTACGATTCCCGAAGATCCGCATGAGCATCAAATTGCAAAACGCTCAAGTTTTCGCAAAATTCCGACGCCGCCCGAACCATTGGCGGAGTGATACTGTGTTCACCGCCTAAAAGAATCGGAAACCGCTTTGCCCGAAAAAAATCGTATTGCTTGACGGTTGAATAAATCCGTTCAAATTCTTCTTCCGGCGTGTCGGCAGGCGGAATCGGAGGCAATACGGCAATACCGCATTGAGTAAAATCAATCAATAACTCCTCGTCAAAATGCTCCATCTGATCGGAAACCGCCAATATCGCCGCCGGACCTTTCGCTGTTCCGTCCAAAAAACAAACCGTTCCCTCGTACGGAACAGGCAAAATCTGATACATTGCCGTTTTAGGATCGCATTGTTCTTTCGGCAAACACAGAAATTTCGGAAAATCTTTCGGAATATCTTTTAAAGAATTTTTTGGCAAATGGTTCAAAATCGGTTGGTTCATGCTACGGTTCTTTACGGTGCAAACGAGGTTTGAACAACATTCGGATTTACCGGATTCGCCGGTTGCCAATCCTGAGGATACTGATCTCCCTGAAATTCGTGATAAACCGGAGAAACCTGATCAGACGGATAATGGAAAACCTTTGAAACCGGCATCGGAGAAACAGACAACGGCGGCGGAGTCGGCGGTATTTTCATGGGTTGCCAACTGTCTTCGGGAATGGTGGAGCGGTAACCGTGCGGCAATCCCGGATTATTGGGATGGGTGTTGGTGGTAAAGGCTTGCTCGTGTTGTTTTTCGGAATGATCCAATGTCGGTAACGGCATCGGCGTTCCCATCGTTGCCTGACTCATCATTCCGCGCGGATTCGGAATTACCGGAGGCGGTGTGGTCGGCATGACTCCCGGCGGGCGGTTCGGAGGTTGGGAAGCAAAAACCTGCTGCGGAACAATCTTGCCGCGACGAACAAGATATTCGTCTCGTTTGGCATCAAGGAAATTGGCTCTTTCAAAATCGCCGCGTTGCCGGTACAGCAACGCCAACTCCTGATACGCACGCTCCTCGCCCAACGCCGTTGAAAAATACCGCATTGCCTCAATCGGTTTGTCCTGCCGCGCAGTGCAACGCCCAAGATAATAAAGAAGCCGGTTATTTTCAGGATAATGAATCAATGCGTTTCGCAAAATCACTTCGGCTTGTTTCAGATCGTTCTGTTCCATCAGGAACAACGCAAAGTCACCGGCAATAATCGGAACATTGCCGTCCAACGCGTATTTCATTGCATAACGAAAATACACGCTGGCATTTCGTATTTCTGTCTGTTTCCAAGCGATCAATGCCAATCGATGATAGGGCGCGGCTAATGTTCCGGTGGCGGTTTGTTTCTTATTGGCGGCAATAAAAGCGTTGTAACTGCGAACCGCTTCAGGGAAATCTCCCTGAACTTCAAATTGTAACCCTTGTTTATAATAATCCTTAGCGGTTGTACCGGTTGACCGGGTTGCTGAATTGACGTAATCCGGTTCGGAATAATTCTGTTCTTTCTTCAACGCCTCAATCATTTCCTGTCCGTCATCAATATTTTCAAGTGATTCTTGCTCTTTGGATTCTTTGGGCGGTTTCGTATTTTTGGATGGATAAAAAACGGAGGTAAAATACGATTTGATTTTATTGATTGACGATTCTTTAGTTGTTTCTTTTTTTGGATTTTTTAAATCATTTAAATCATTTAATTCATTGTTTTCCGGTTTGGCGTTTTTTCCCTGAGCGGGCGGTGTTAGCGGCATGGCGGCAGGGGTTGTTGGTTTGAGGGGGTTGGTTGGCGGCGGAGCCAGTGCCGATTGCGGCATCATTTCGCGGTTCGCAACATAAACCGAATAAGGAGAATAAGGATAACCCCCGTAAGACCGGTCATTTTGGGCGCAAACAATATCGCACGCCATGACGGTCAACAGGATCGTCAGTCGAAAGCAAGAAAAAAAATAAAAAACATTGCTCCTTTGCATTTCTGCCTCACTGGTTCATAACCATCCGCCGGAAAAGAAAAACTTCACAACATATCCTCTTTTCGACCTATCGAGTCAAAGGCAAGTTTTTCTCCAGTGGGAATGAACAAAGACAATGGTTTCCGAAAAAACCAAGACTACGATTTATACATTCCGATTCTCCGATAAAACCGATTACGCCGTCAGACAAGTCATATCCGGTAAGTTAATTGAGTTAGTTGTCAGTAGCCGGTAGTCAGTTGTCAGTTTTTGAATCGCTTGTGTCCCTCAAAAAAACCAAACCCCAAATCACAAACTCGCCCTGAAAGGGCATCATAACCCAGCCCGCCGCAACGCGACGGGTTATGAATCAGAACAAAACGCTGGCTGAAAGCCCATACGTATTAACTTAAGCGTTTATTTTATCCAGTAGGCTGCCTACCTTATCTTAATTGTGAAACTCCATAAAGGAATACTAGGAAAAGCAGCATTAATAATGAGAGAACTTTGTAGTAGTTACAGGTTGCCAGTAGTTTGCTGCGCAAAAAGAAAGGTAACTGTCTCTTTTCATTTGCGTGCAAAGACGCAAAGAATCAAAACGAGTATCTTTATCGTATCCAATTATCAATTTAATTGCGGCGATTTTTTCGTTTTAGAGGATTTTTAAA
>JAISQH010000104.1 GCA_031274385.1 Planctomycetaceae bacterium
ACATGAAAGGAACGTTATTTTTGTTTTGCTTTATACAAAACGTTCCTTTCTCTTTTTTAGTATTTAAAACGTTAAAAAATAATTATTTATCGTATTTAATAAAAGTCTAAATGACTTCAGGATATAAAAGAAAAAATCAAAAAAAATATAAATATTGTAGCCAAGTCGGGAGAAGAATTTTTTGGATTTATCAATGAAAATGAAGATAAATGTCGTTATATCTTTCTCAAACAGAATAATATCGATTCATATAAACTAATTTATGCCATTGATAAGAATTTGTATTCCGATGACGATAAGGTGAAACCGTTGTATCTCAAGTCGTGGAAATTGGAAGAAGAAATCAAAAGTAAAGGAGTTGACGTGGAAATTTCGTTTATTCCGTTTTCCGATACTATTAATTTTAAAAGATTGGAAGCCGACAAATATATTTGTTTTTATGGGAAACAGCAAACACAAGGATTTTGTTGTACATAAATAAATGAGGCTGACTTTTCAGACAGCCTCATGAATTACAAAAACATTATTTTTCCCAAGCTAATTTGGGAGTACGGCCATTCGCAAACTTGAATGCATTGCCGAGTTCAGTTACAAATGCTGAAGATCGACTGTATTCAGGCGTGTATTTGGCATCAGCGCTCATTTGTTCTGCATTTGCGATTTCAAGCGCCGGTTTACTCGCAGACGACGACCCAATCATTCGATCGGGAGTTATTAATGTTGTTCCGTTTTTATAAACAATGCCGGGTGTTGAACGAACATTTGAAACCAGTAAATTAAGAGAACCATTTGCATTATATCCAATAATTGCGCCCACGTAATTACTATTTGCATGATTTATTATCGTTCCAAAGTTAAAAAAATTCTCAATTGTCAAAGATAGCATATTAACAAGAATTCCACCGACCATACCTCCTACATATCGTTCATTGCCGGTAACGCTTCCCGAGTTATAACTGTTTTTTACAGTAGCTGCTGTGCCATTGGTAGTACCAAACAAACCACCGGCATAAGTATATGATACATCGGTTGCTGTAATTGGGGCTGTATTGTAGCAATTTTCTACTGTTGAATTACTAAAACCTCCAACAATGCCACTGACTATACGTGTGCCTGTCATGGGTGTTGCATTATAACAATTTGAAATTGTTGAATAGCTTGCGCTTCCTATTAATCCGGCGACAGAATAACCATTGCCGGTGGTTTGTCCGCCTGTCCGGCCAAGATTTTTCAATACACCGTAACTGAGACTGCCAAATACTCCGCCGGAACCAGCACCATTAGTAACTTCAACACTTAGATTTTTAATAACATGTCCTCCGCCTTCAAATGTCCCTTGAAAAGAAGAGACGAGATTATTCGGAACAGTAGCGCCTTCAAAATCCAAATCGGCCGTCAATTTAAAATATTTCTGATAAGTTGTTTCGGTTGCACCCAGATTGTTTACATCCAAAGACAGTTTTTTAAGTTGCCGGACACTACTGATAAGATATGGATCGGATTCTGTTCCATTACCGCCGGCATAAGCAGTAGCAGCGTCCAATTCAAGCCAGTTACCGCTAAAGCTCGTTTCATAGACTGATTCCGGTGCTGGTTCTTCCTTTATAACAATCTCAAAAGTATCTGTAAATGTTCCGCCTCTTGGAGCTACTACCGTGACTTTTAGGGTTACTGTTCCGGCTGTAGAACCTGCCGTAAACCAACCACCGGGGGTAACTGTTGAACCTGTACTTGATAGGTCGGCGACAATTTCATATTCTATCGTGTATACATCATAAATATTCCCCGATAAATTTTGAGCTACTACTGTTGAAGACAAGAGTTTTATCGAATTTACAATCTGCTCACCATCAATACCGGTAACGTTACCCACCATGTTGCCCTCTGATTCAAAACTCGATGGCAGCATAATCGAATAAGATTTTGGTATTACTGTGCCGTCGTCCAACAAAACAACGATTTGAACAACAGTTCTGGCCGGAGCTAATTCAGTTGAAATCAATCCGGTTTCATTAATGGTAAGCAGTGACGGATTTGAACTTAAATAAGCGACTACACTTCGCTTCGACGCGTCCTCAGGATCAGCATAATCTAATGTGATTTGGTATTGGGAATTTGAATTAAGGCAGCTTCCCGAAGGATACAATATGGATACTTTAGTTTTCTGAACGGGAGCGGGTACTTCGTTATTCGGAACATAAATATTATCATCGTCCGTACCCGGAATACCGTCTGCGCCGGTATAAACAATTTCGCCCTCTGCATCTTTATAAAAACCGGGAATATCACTTTCTACAGGGTCATAAACTTTAGCATCTTCCAAACCCTCTGTGCCGGGAACAACCAGTTTACCCTCGTCATTTGTGTAAGTACCGTTATCATTTTCTGTGTAAGAACTTCCGTCAGATCCGATTATAAAAGAAAGACTGAGCGGTGTAGCTGTACAGGCATTCGTTACCTTGCAAATATAGGTAGCGGCTTCTGTAGTAGTATAAGTATCGCTTGTGGCAGATGCATTTGTGACGGTTCGAACCGGAGTTTCCGCATCGTCTTTATACCAGGTATAACTGAAAGTGGGACTTCCGGCGGTGATTGTCACTTTCAAGTTTACGTTATCGTCCGTTTTTGTACTTGATGCTGTAGCAGTTACCGGAATACAACTGTTGCTGCCGGCATTAGGGGTGGCGCTCATGCTTTTCCATTCCGTACCGTTCCAGAAATACAAACCGACCCCACCGGAAAGACCTGCATTGTTGTTGTAAATCACCATACCGGTGGCATCTACACCTTCATCTACCGGTAACGTAAAATCACGTGTGCTAAAGAGATAAACCTTTGGAAACAACAAACCCAAGTTCAACTCGCTTTGCGACAAGTCCAGTATTGCCCCTTTGTGAGGGTCGTTGACACTGCCAATGTTTACTTGTGCGTTCATACTAGCTGCACTCAAAATCAAGAGTGTCAGCATCAAAAAAATCATTTTCTTCATGTTTAATAATAATTTAAATTGTTAATTAAGTTTGTCATTGCGGGCTTGACCGACGTCATTTCGAGTTTGACCAACGTCACTACGCCCGTAATGACAGTCTATTTTATTTTCGTAATTTGTAATTTTTAATTCGTAATTGATTAATCCGGTTCCGGTAAAGACGACTACCAACATTTAAATTTAGAACATGAGAAAAAATGAATTTCTTAAAAAGTCATCTTTACCTTCACCGGAAAATTTCAAAATTGTTTAAAATAAAAAAACGTGGGACTGTAACTTTATCCGTTCTGGAGGTCTTCAACTACCCACAATGACAAATAAGTTACACCCACGCTTTCAACGTGAGCGTTAACTAACTTATCCTTGTCATTGTTGAAATTGTTGAAGTTTCCAGAACAAGAATAAAAGCAAACGCTTTTTTTATATTAATTAATCTATGTCTTTATAAAATATATTTTTCTGTTTTGTTTGTCACAAGAAGTGACACTTTATCAATTTTTTAAACATTTTGGCAAAAGTAGTGCATTTTTTTTGAATAGCAAAGAAATGAGCGAAATCTTTTTTTGAGGTGCTATTCGAACCAAGGAGCAATAATGCAGCCGTCCTTTTAGGGGACGGGATGTCGGTAGAAAAAAGATACTCTCAGCCCCCAAATCCCATACGGGATTTTTTTTGCTACTATGTCGCTTCTTCTACCAACATGGGGGCTCGTACCTTTGGGTCGTCATTGCGAGTGTAACGAAGCAATCTATACCTTCTTGTACGCCCTGTAGAACACACTGGATTGCTTCACTCCGTTCGCAATGACGGTTGTAGAGACTTTTTAGTCAGCCCCGGAACAAGGTTTGACGAAGTTGATAGGAACTCAAAAAAAGATTTAGCCGCTTTTTTGAATATTTTCCAATATTTGTTTGTTTTTCCGAAAAAAGGAACTACTTTTGTTTCGTTGTAATCAATAAGCAATGCAACTTCCTGTTTGGTCTTTGATTTCGACACAAAACTTAACAGCTATTAATCAACAACTTATAAAGACATGCAAAAGACAGAACTGAAATCGGAGATTAAATTAGGAAAATACATGAATCTTCTCAACGATTGGGGATTTAAACATGTGTTCAGTTGGGATTTCAAGTTAAAATCGGTTTATATCGTAGGCATATTGAATTTTGTTCCGAAGGGAAAAACGGATGAAGATTATATCGAAAGGGGTGTTGACTAAAAAGTCGGAAAGTCTGTCATTGCGGGCGTAGCGAAGCGAAGACCCGCAATCCCCTGAGAATCGTTAATGACTATTATTCAAAAACTTACAAGATTTGTGTTTAACGGATATCTTGGGATTGCGGGTCAGGCCAGCAATGACAGAAAACTTTTTGGTCAGCCTCGGACAAAAGAGCCGTTTTCCGATACGTTGAATTTCATCTATATTATATTGCCGAAATTCAACAAGACACTGGAAGAACTGGAGGATGACTTGGACTGCTGGTTGTACATCCTGAAACA
>JAISQH010000214.1 GCA_031274385.1 Planctomycetaceae bacterium
AACGAAAAAGGGCAAGTCATTTTGCTTTTGAACCGGCGTGGTTTTTCGACACACATTCAATGTCCTTCGTGCGGCGAAGCACTCAAATGTCCGAACTGCGATGTTTCATTAACGCATCATAAAACGGAAGAGATTGCGTTGTGTCATTATTGTGACTACCAGATTCCTGCGCCGACACGTTGTCCGAAGTGCCGTTCTCTTGGAATTTGGTACGGCGGTTTTGGAACTCAAAAATTGGAAACAGAAATCAAATCACGTTTTCCTGATGCGTCGGTACTTCGCATGGACACGGACACAATGCAGGGGCATGGCGCACATGAACGGGCGTTGTCATTGTTTCGGGAGGGGAATGTACAGATTTTGCTTGGAACTCAGATGATTGCCAAGGGGCTTGATTTTCCGAATGTAACGCTGGTTGGTGTGATCAATGCGGATACGGCGTTACATTTACCGGATTTTCGTGCATCGGAGCGGACATTCCATTTGATTACGCAGGTTGCGGGGCGAACCGGGCGAGGTGAAAAGGGCGGGCGAGTGATTATTCAGACATTTAGTCCTGATCATCCAGCCATTCTTGCGGCGTCAAGACATGATTATCGAACGTTTGTGTCGCAAGAGTTACCGATGCGAAAATTGCTTGGTTATCCGCCGTACACTAAAATGGTTCGAATTGTTGTTCGTGGAGAAAGCGAGGTGAAAACGCGGGAGTTTGCGAACGAATTTGTTGAGCGTATCAAGACGGTTTCCGGTTCGTTTTCGGCTCAACCGATTCCGTTTCGTATTTTGGGACCGGCACCGGCTCCGTTTGCGAAGTTACGTGGTTTTTACCGTTTCCACATTCACCTTCACGACCCGAATGGCGAACGGCTTCGCGGTTTGGTACGTTCTGTTTCGCTTGCCTTGAAAACGCCGGCGGATGTTCAATGGATTCTCGATGTTGACCCGATTGACATGCTGTAAATACCGAAACAGAATTTTGCGGAATTATAAAATCAATAGGAAAAATGATAAAAGGTGAATTGCCGTTCCTCACTTTCTACGGAAATAACGGTACGACAAGTAAATATGTTGCCGAAATTATGAAATATTATATCAATAATAATCAAATTTTTGAAAATTCACAGAGTTTGAAAGAATAGATTCTATCAAATAAAAAGGTCAAAATGTGCGTGAACGGCTACGAAATTTTTATGTAGCAGTTTATATTATAAATGGTCAAGTGCAAGATAAAAACGAACGTGTAACAAAATAACTTGTACAAATTATTTTGCTATAAATACTTAATGTTCTTATGGTTGATAATTGTATTATTATGAATTTAGACATTGATAGAATACGCCAATATAAAGGTTGGAGTGTTTGTGGTGGTATTCTTTTAATCTGTCTTATTTTTATATTTTGTTGTACGGCTGTTCCTATAAAGGATTGGTGGGTGTTTTTTTTATTCTCTGTGTTCTCTTCATTCTTTTGGACAATTATTGTCAATGGTATCTTTTTTCTATTACTTCCATATAAAATCCAACTGACAAAGATAGGAATATGCTATGAATATAGAATCTTTTTTCTTTCATCTCCATTGCAGATAATTAGATATAATGATAAAACATTTTGTGGTTTTCTTGATGTTCCATTCCTTGGTAAAATGGCGAGAATTACAAGTTTAACAGATTTAACATTGAGTGTTACCTTGCCTCCTAAAATACTTGTTAGTAATTTATCAGAAATCGAATCATACATAGAGAATATAGATAATAATTCTGACATATTAAATTGTTTATCAGAATTGTATAGGTAGTGTCTTTGTTCACAAAATTTGAAATGGTAACTGTCTATTTTATTTTTTAAGGATTGCGTGCAAAGCAATAAAAACAACGAACTAAAACCACTAACTAAAACAACTCCGAAGGAGTTTAAGTTGGATAACCCCGTGCAAGCGGAGCGCAGCACGGGGAAAGGGACTCTCAACTCTCCCGAACTCTGAAAGAGTTCAATTTTGATGTCAGTGTTGACCTGACACTCCGCCTCCAAATGAATCACTTTTTATTGAACTCCTACGGAGTTCCCGATTTTTTGTACACTTACCCCGTGCTGCACTTCGTTGGCACGGGGTTATCAAAATGAAACTCCTTCGGAGTTGTTTTAGTTCCAAACCAAAACAATTGACCAAAACAATTGACCAAATTAATTGACAAAAACATCAATCGTGTGACTGCCGAAAGTAGAATCAACAAAATTAAAAATAGACCGTTACCTTTGAATTTCTTTGCGTTTTTGTGCGCAATCCTAAAAAATAAAAGAGACAGTTACAAATAAACAGTTAGGAAAAAATTCTCTCTGAATCAAAAAGAATGATGAATTTGCAAAATGAGTGATCAATTTGGTGAAAAAAATTGTAATTTGTGTAAAAAGAGTTAAGATAAGACCGTTGCGAGTCCCAATTCTAAGAATAAGGACTTCACCACGAATCGGTTTTGACTTTGAATTTTTTGCGGATCATGCAGCCGGGACAACTTATTTTAGGCGAATTTCTATTACAACGGCTCTTGTCGGAAAATCAGACCGGAGCGGTGTGGCGTGCGCTGGAAATCAATGTCGGGCGGCTTGTGTTGCTCCATTTTATCCCCGACTCCTTCAGAACGCTCCCGCCGGCAATGCAACGCCTGCAACGCCATTTCATCGCAGTACAGAAATTAAAACATCCGCATATTGTTTCGGCAGACCGTCTGGTTGACCATTCCGCAAGCGGTGCTTTTTTTGTTTCACGCTTTGTTGAAGGTCTCCCGCTTCACGATTATGCCGCTCAATGGATTCAGGCAGAAGAACGGTTCCCGTTTCACTTAATTTTCGAGGTATTGCGCCCGGTCGCTTTGGCGTTGGAAGAAGCCAAAACGCAAAATATCGCCCATCGAAGTCTTTCTCCCCGAATGATTGTTGTCAGTCCAGCCGAAGGAATTCAGATTCAGGGTTTCGATTTGCCCGGCATTATTCGGGAAGGTCTGAATCCCGCTGACGACCCGGAAACAATCCGCTACCTCGCACCGGAGCAACTTCTCAATCGGAAAGCCGGTGCCTTGTCCGATCAATACGCGTTCGCAATGATTATTGCCGAACTGCTTGCCAATAAAGTGTTGTTTCCCGCAGGCAACACCGAAGAATTTCGAACGAAAATTCTGACAACGCCACCGCCGATGTTGCCGAATTACCCGGATTGCGTCAATGCGTCGTTGCAACGTGCTCTTCATCGTGATCCGGCGGTTCGGTTCCCGTCCTGCCTGCATTTTCTCGATGGATTAGCAGGATTGATTCCTGTTGACTTTCCCCCACTTTACAAACCAACCGCCGCAACCGTTCCAATTACAACAGTTCCGGCTTCGACGGTTCTGGTTCCAACGGTTCCGGTTCCAACGGTTCAAGAACTGCAATCAACAATAATTCCGGTCAATTCAATCGATTCCATTGATTCCATCTACGCTTTGTCGGTTCGCAAGGCAGAAGAATCATTTACAACAACAACAACGCAGTCAGTTCCGTTTGAGACGGTAAAAGTGTCCGTGTGGGACATGTTGCCGGAAAAAACCGTTTCGTTCAAGAAAATCGCAGCAACCGCTCGTTTCGCTACCGCAAAAAAAATCGTCTCAAAAATTCAGAAAGAACGGCGGGTTCGGTTTCTATTGAATTTATGGAAGTTTTTATTTCTTATCGGTATCTTGATCGGAATTTATTTTTTGTGGAATTATCTTGCTCAGGTTCGGCAACAACAATTTCAAGGCAATACTCCAAACAAAATGATCGAGCAAACAGAAAATTCGCCGTCTGTTACGTTGTCGGAGTTTCAATGAGAAGTTTCAATGATATTGCCAACCGTGAGGAACATTACTATCAGTGGGCATTGGCATCTTTTTTTTTCTTATTTTTTTATTTTTTATCTTTTATCTTTTATCTGAGCTTTTGCAAATTCCATAACTTCTTATATCAAAAGGAATTATAATGCAATTTTGTCGGATTCGATATATTTTGAAACAAAATATTATTGTAACTACATTTGCGAAACTTTTGATT
>JAISQH010000218.1 GCA_031274385.1 Planctomycetaceae bacterium
TACAGACATTTTCGAGAATTTAAGGAGTTTTGTCATGTTGCAAGAATAAATTTGTTGTGTTACGTTTTTATCGGCATCGAAATTGCCGCTCCTCGCTTCATACGGAAATGACAGTACGACAAGTAAATATGTAACCGAATTTATAAAATATCGTATCAATAACAATCGAATTTGACGTAAAATCAACAGGAACTAATTAAGCGTAACCTTCGGCGGCTTGGAACCAACCCCATCGGCATGCACACGAAGCGTCTCTTCCAATTCCTGAACACGTAACTGTAATCTTGCTATTTCCTGACAATACTCTACCTCTTTTTGACAATGCTCTGCTTCACGCTCTTTCAGCACCGCCAACTCGGCACGCAATCGCGCATTCTCCAACTCAGCCGTCTGGAGACGCAAATCAATATCACTGACACTATCAAAATTACCATAAATAATTTTCATAAATGAATCATAACGAATTGGAGAAAAAAAAGAAAGGGCAATTTTTAAAATAGACAGTTACTTTTATTGTTGAGTTTTTTCGTAACTGCCCATTTTATTTCTTACAGAAGAAAAAAGTGAAAGAAGATTTTGAGTAACAGCCTATTTTGTTTTTTAATGTTTCGCACAAAGACGCAAAGAGCACAAAGATTTTAATTGAAAATTGAAAATGGACAATTGAAAATTGTTTCATTATTGTCAACAGATGACGCAGATTGAACCGATTTTTATAAAAAACGAATCTGTAAAATCTGTAAAATCTGTTGACAAAACTAAAATATCCTCTTTGTGTTCTTCGTGCCTTCGTGCGCAAACTTGAAAAACAAAATAGACAGTTACCATCAAAAGCCGTCCGGCAACCTATTTTGAAACAGATTTACCGGACAGTTTTATTTATTGTTCCATCAATCCGATTTTATTTTTCGTTCTCCTTTTTCTTTTTATTGTTCAAGAAGTCAGGAATTCGGTTGACGCCTTCTGCGATTTCTTGGAGTTGGAGATGGGTGTAAACGCCGCAAGTCATTCGCCCATCGGCGTGCCGCATGGAGTTTTGCGCCACACTTGGCGAATATCCCTTTCCTTTGGCTGCCTGCCTGCTTTATCTCATTGAAACTCCAAAAACGGAACAGGAGGAAATTTTTTATTCTTCATTTACCTTATCATTGCTTGCCTATTTTTTTTATTTTGTGTTATCCGAACTTTTTACGCGATAATCTTTGCAAAAAAAATTTTCTTGCGGCTTCAACGCGATTCTTTTGAAAAATAACCGGAAAATACCGAAACATGTAAAACAAAAGAGGTTATATGATGTTCACTAAATAAGAGACTAATTAGTTTCCTAAATAAGTGGACTTCGCAACTTCTTTTCAAATACCAACTTGTAAAAATCGTAAAAAAGCGATTGACTCTGTGTTAGGATACGGTATGATGTTCTACTGTTCTTGCCGGACTGTATATCGTGCCTCCGGATCGAAAGAACCACAATATATAGTCTCTCGCTTGAAAGGAGTTAGGAATCGGAATAAGGAGTCTAAGAGATTGAAGCCGTGTTTTGGGGCGTTTTCCCGCCATATTCAAGCGGCGGATTGGGTGATTCTTACCGCCAATCAAAACATGGATTTCTTATCCCCTAACCTGCCTGATAGCGAAACGAAAGTAATGTGATGTTATTGTCAACCATTTGGATGATCTCCTTAATACTCAATATGCTCAGAATTAACCGGTTTCCCGTCAATAAAACCGGATGTTGAACTCAGGACATTTTAGTTAATCAGTTAATAAATTAATCAATTAACCAATTAATTAATCAATTGATCATAGTCTATTGAGTATGATCAGGTCTATCGGGTTTTTCAAGATATATTTAAGCATATCTAACGTATTACGATAAGGTTAAGATATTCCAAATTTTCCCTTCTGACTCATTTTTTTTATGGATTCTATGATTAGTTTGGATACATCCCACTCAGAATTTAATACGGTCGATACGGATTTGACCGTTGGTCTTAAAATGGAACCGGCATTTTGTCCTGACAATGTTGAGCCGTTCGACACCGTTGAGTGGACAACACGAAGTGCTACTATTAAAGGAGACGGCGGTGCTGTTTTCTTCGAACAAAACGACTGCGAGTTTCCCAGTACGTGGAGCCAACTTTCAGTCAATGTTGTTGCCAGTAAGTATTTTTATGGCGAGCCGAATACACCGCAACGCGAAAAAAGTATGCGGCAGGTGATTCATCGGGTCAGCCGAACCATTGCCGATTGGGGAGTTGAGGACGGTTATTTCGATTCCCCCAATGATGGCGAGATATTTTACCGCGATTTAACGTGGTTGTTGCTTCATCAATACGGTTCTTTCAATTCGCCGGTTTGGTTCAATGTGGGATTGTATCCGCAGTACGGTGTGCGTGGCGGCAAATGTACCTGGCATTGGGACGAACAGGCTGGCGAAGCAACGCAACCGGAAAATCCATACGAACATCCGCAAGCGTCGGCGTGTTTTATTCAGAGTGTGACGGATAACATGGAGGCGATTATGGATCTTGC
>JAISQH010000291.1 GCA_031274385.1 Planctomycetaceae bacterium
AGTGAGAAGTGAGGAGTGGAGTATTTTCAATTTCAGGCATCGACTCGTTCCTTTCAATTCAATTCGATTTATTGAAACTTAACATTCCACTATTTTTTATTAACTATTTCGTTAACTATTAATTAATATTATTAACTATCCCAATGACCGACCATCGAATTGGCGTAACATTAGTTCCGATGATTTCGGACGTAAATTTACCGTCACTGGTAATCATCACTTCATCGCCAATACCGGCTCCCAAATTGTCAACAGCAATAAGTGGTTCCGTTTCTGTCCGCACAACCAGCATTTTCCAACCGTCCAATGTCGGATGTTTCACTGTTGCCGTTGCCGTACCAATCACTTTGCCCTTAATCATAAAATAAATCCGTTCATGGATTATGTTACTTTTATTTTCACTTTTTCACTACGAAAAAATAATTACTTATTACAAATTTTCTTTCGGTATTTGATCGTCAGTATAATTGATAAATTGAAAATTGATAATTGAAAATGGAAAATTAAGAACTAAGAATCAAATTAACCGAAAAAATTGAATTTGTAATATTAATATTAATATTAATATTAATATTAATTTTCCATTTTCAATTATCAATTTTCAATTATTAATTATTTTCCCAAAATGTGTAAACTATCGATTAGCGCACAACGGCGTTGCCGGGTGAAGGTTAGCGGCGTTGTAATACCTTCGCCGGTTGGTCCTGCTATCGAGAAGGAGGAATAACCTTCTCCGCCTCCGCCGTTGCCAGCCGTACTCGGACCGTTTTTAACGAAAATGGTCGTGTCCAACGCTTTGCCCATCTTCGTCATATTCAGTACATTATTCGAATGAATTATGGCTGTATGGCGGAAACCGTGTTCGTATTTTTTTGCAAGGGCAATTCCTTCATCAATGTCCCGGACACGAACAAACGGAAGGAACGGCATCATCTGTTCAACATTAACGAACGGATTTGATTCGTCGGTTTCGCCAAACAGTAACGGAATATCTCCCGAAACATTTTTACCAATTCCCGCCGCAAGAACCCGCGCATCCTTGCCAAGAAAATCACGGCTCGGAACATCATGCCGTGCGGCTCCTTCGCCGGTGGGAACGATGCCTTTTTGTGTCATTAAATCGGTTTCAGCAGCGTTGAGTCTTACTGCACCGGCTCGTTCCATTGCCTTGAGCATCGGTTCGAAAACGGACTCGACAACAAACACTTCCTTTTCCGCAAGACATAACAAATTGTTATCATAATACGCACCGGCAATAATCGAACGCGCTGCCCGGTCAAGATCGGCAGTCTCATCAACCACCACCGGCGGATTACCCGGTCCCGCAACAATCGCACGCTTGGCTTGCGACAACGCGGCTTTCGCCACGCCGGGACCGCCTGTTACAACAATTAAGTTGATGTTCGGATGTTTGAAAATCACATCCGCCGTTTGCATTGTTGGTTCGACGATAACACAGATGAGATTGTCAATTCCGTACGATTTGGCAATTGCTTCATTAAACCGGCGGACTCCTTCGGCGGCGATTTTTTTGCCGCTCGGATGAGGATTGACAACCAACGTGTTACCGGAAGCGATCATATTAATCGCATTATTGGCAATCGTTGGCAACGAATGTGTTACAGGAGAAACGGCTCCAATAACACCGAACGGCGAAAATTCAATAACAGTTAATCCATGATCGCCGCTAAAAACTTCGCTCTTGAGAAACTCAACTCCGGGCGCGTTTTTACCGAGACCGACAAGTTTGTCGATTTTGTGTTCGAGACGACCGATTTTTGTTTCGTTTAATTCCATCGTCCCAAGCTCGACACTTTGCTCAATGACAATGCGGCGGATGACCGCCAGAATTTCTTTTCGTTCCGCAATTGTTCGCGTCTGCAATTCTTCGAACGCAGTCCGCGCCGCCGCAACCGCATCGTTCGGATCGGAAAACAAACCGTTGTAACCGCGAAAACTACGCGGCGTATTGGGTAACGAAAAATGTGACGCATTGCCCGGACAACCAACCGGCGCACCGGCTTGCCGACTGATCCGATTAATAACTTCCTCGACAATGTTCCGAATAACAGGTTCGCTCAAATTCTGCACAGTTATTCCTCCTTGAATTGTTTTTTATCAAAAGTTGAGCCTAATGTCAAAGACATCGGCGTATGTTGTATCAATTATTGTAAATATGTAATCAATTTGTCAATTACTTTGGGTCATTCTGTTGATAAAATGTTCGTGCGAGTTCCAATTCTTGTTTCAACCTATCACGAATCAGTTGCTCTTGCCGAACAGATTGTTGCCGAACTTTTTCTGCGACTTCTTTCATCAGTTGGTCGAGTTGTTCCTCAGTAGGTTCCGTGTCCCATGTAAAACGGTACGTCATATCAACATTGGTTTTGCCCTCTTGTTCGTTAGTCATTGAATCAATTCTGATATCGTATTAAATATTACAAAATCACCTTCCGTTTTTCGACGTGAATGGAATCGACGATACCGATTATTGTTGCGTCCACCGGCAACGATTTGGTTTCCGGCGTTTGCCTTGCACTGGAACCCTGCACGACCAGCACAAATTCATTTTCGCCGGCTCCAACCGTATCGACCGCAACAAGTGACCGCCCTGTTGTTTTCATCGCGGTATGTTCCTCGTCCAGCCGGAACGGTTCAACGACAAGCAACTTCTGCCCAACCATCGAATCAACCTTCTGCGTGGAAACTAATGAACCAACAATTTTTGCTACAAACATTTCGAGTGGGGAGTGGGGAGTGGGGAGTGGGGAGTGGGAAGATTTATGAACAAAATCACTTCGCTTCTCACTTTTAATTTCCACTACTATTCCCAACTTCCCACTATTTTATTTTTTCAAACTATTGATTAAACCGTTAAGTAAACTGGAAACTTCCGATGAAAGACTGAGGATTTCATTTGCCTCAACATCATCAATATACTGGAGTCGTTTGGCTATCATTATTTGTGTTTCGATTTCAGCACGTGAACCACACGCAATTGACAAAAAATGTAAAAATTCCGGTGTCGATTTTCGGGCTTGTCCTTCAGCAATGTTCGAAGGAATAGACACCGCCGCCCGGCGCACTTGGCTTGTCAGTCCGTATATTTCTTCTCTGGGAAAAGTACGTGTTGCACGATAAACCTTTTCAGTAAGTTCCATTGCCTTTTGCCAGGCAATCAAGTCACGATAATTCCGTACATTTCCCATCATTTAACCTCAAATCCATTGTGAAAAATAAATAGGAAACACATATTTTACTTCCCACTTCCCACTCCCCACTCCCCACTAAAATTGCAC
>JAISQH010000390.1 GCA_031274385.1 Planctomycetaceae bacterium
GCATTGGCTGGAACAGCCGAAGCATCATCACCCGATGCGGCTGCCGATGGTGCCGCCGCCGTAACTCCCGCCAAGAAATTATCGCAACTGACCGAATCGCAACGCCTCGAACTGATTCCCGGTCCGACGGAAGCCGTACCGGAAGGATCAATTGCACGGGTTGTGCAACTCGTCGGTTATCATTATCACAATGCCAGTGTTGCCGATACAACAATGGGAAGCGATTATTTGCGAAAAACGTTGCTGCGAAATCTGAAAATCGGTCAGGTGATTCTGCCATCGACATTGGAAAAACAAATGAAAGACCCGCAAACCGCACGCGAAATTGTTTCCATGCGTGATCTCGGAATTTCCTATCCAACTCTTCTGGACATTCCGAAAATTCAGCAAACGGAAGTTTTGAACCCCCGTGTTGTTCTGGAAATTTTTAAGCAGGAACGAGCCAAAGTTTTGGAACATCGGCGATCTGTCGGCGGTTTCAATAATACGGAAAGAGGGTTCGGTACGGGACGCGGTAGTCGTAGTGAACCCATGAGCATGGATTCAACCTTCACAAGACCGTTTGACGCACCCGCCGGCGGAAACGATACCGGATCAGATTATATTAAAAAAATCGCCAAAGAAATGAACGCTCAGGACAAAATCAAACTTCGGCGATTCGATTTTGTCATTCAATTCGCTTGGATCGAAACTCCGCCAAGTATTCGTGAGAAAAAACGCGAAGAAGAACGTTTAGCCGTAGCAGCAAAACAAGGTGACCAAACCAATTCTTCGTCCGTTCTGGAAGGTGAAACCATCACGCCCCCAACAACCGAATCCCCCGCCGAAACAACAACACCGGAAACTCCGGTTCCTGCGGAGAATTGATAATTGAAAATTGACAATTGAAAATAGAAAGTTTGTATTTTTAATTGTCAATGTTTCGTTTTCAATTTTTGCATTGTCATCAACATTTCATTTTCAATTGTCAATTTTCAATTATTACGATCATGGCTAAAAAGGTGGAATTTTCATTGGAGACGGTTAAGAAGTATATCTTTTGGGCTTGTATTCCCATCGGGTTACTTTTTCCGGTGATTACAACATACATGGCGGTTGGCAGTATCAGCAAAGCGTTTAACGACCGAAAAAACGCTTTGGAAAGTACCAAAAAAACAACCGAAGGAATCAGTTCGGATCGAAGCCATCCCAATGAAATCACAATCAAGGACATCGAAAACTGTACAAAAGAGTTGCGGGGTCGGGTTATGCAGGCTTGGATGATTCTCGAAAAGGATCAACGGGAACGGAATCTTTGGCCCATTGATGTTCTTGGTGAACCTTTTTTCAATGAGGTTTCCAAATTAAAATTCACCGATGAAATGAGTACTGATGCTCGTGAAAAATATCTTAATTTTGTGGAAGACTATCTTCCGAGTCTTGAAGTTTTTGTTGATCGGCGGCGGGTTCAAGAGAAAGATGATCAAGGGAATTGGAAAGAAGTGAGTTCGATCAGCAATGTTTCCGCGATGAGTCCTTCATCTGACAATATGTCCGGCGGCGGTGGAATGGGAGGTGGAATGGGCGGCGAAATGCCTGGTATGAGTCTCGCCGGAACTACCGAAGCCCCACTGCCGCGAGGTCCCGATGGTGAAGAGATTTATCGTTACGTTGGAACGGTTGATTGGCCCAACCCCGAAACACGAACCGTTACCTCCTCTTGGGCAAAACTTCCTAAATCAAATGAAGTTTGGTTTGCTCAGGAAGAACTTTGGGTTTATCATGCCATTCTTTCTGTGATTAAAGAATCCAATGCCGAAGCAAGTGCAACAGGAACCCATAACGCGGCAGTCAAACGTATTGAAAACCTGTTGATTGGTCAAGCGGCTTCTGCGGCGTTGGAGGCTCGGACTTCAAGCCGAATCAGCAGCCCCGGCGGCGCGTCGTCGATGGAATCGTCCGAGATGTCTCCTTCAATGATGGATGGCGGCGTTGGCGGAATCACGGTTGCCCGAACAGAGGAAGATGTCATTGCCATCAAAAAGAACAACCGCTATGTTGATGACAAAGCCAAACCGCTCAAAGCCGACGACAAGGCTCCGTTTGACCAATTCAAACGGATGCCGATTTGTCTCCGTTTGATTGTTGACCAACGCCGTGTTCCTGAAATTCTCGTGAACTGTGCCAATTGTTCTATGCCGATTGATGTTTTGTGGGTTCGGATCAATCCGGCAGCGGCAAAGCCGTTTGATTTAGGAGCTTACGATTCCTCTATTGCCGCTTCCGGCGCGAGCGGCGGCGAAATGGGCAGTGATATGAGCGGCGGTGGAATGGGAGGCGGTATGAGCGGCGGCGGTATGAGTGGCGGCGGTATGAGCGGCGGTTCGGAAGGAGGACGAAGCGGTGATGATACGGCGGTTCGTATGGATGGCATCGGAATCGGAAGCGTTTATGGAACCAATGCCATTCCGATTGAAATTTACGGTTGCATTAATATCTTCAATCCGGTTGAACACGGCGGATTACAACAACAAGATGAATCAGTAGCCAATACGAATCCCTGATAAAACAAAACTGGCAACTTCTAAAAACTCTTTTTTAACCACGAAAAACACAAAAAAACACGAAAGAATTTTTGTTATCACTTTTTTATGATAAACGATTTGCAGCTTTTGTATTTTTCGTGAAATTTTCGTGTGTTTCGTGGTAGTCTCGGTTTTTAGAAATTCCCAACAATAAAATATGTCAAACAAACAGAAAAAGAAGAAGTTGTAAGGAACTGTAAAATAATAAGTCATTCACTCTTGACGTTTCAAAATCAATCTGTTACACTTGTTAACCTACGCTAAAGGCGTATCAATTTAGCCGGAACGTGCCTTCGGGTTTAATCCCATTACCACCGGCGATAAATGATAAAACGAATGCTTTATTTATTTACCGGCACTAAAGATGGCACCCTCAGTTTTGGATGTATTAATTGCCGAAGCCGAAGCAAAAGGCGAAGTAAAAGTGGTGAAAAACGGGCAAGATATGGTCTTGGCAGTTTTGAGAAAAAGATTTACAAGGATTCCCAATAAGATTCAGGCAGCGATTCGTGAGAGGTCAGATACGGTAGCCTTGAAATCCCTGAACATCCACGCTGCAACATGCCAAACGCTGGATGAATTTGCGGAAGCGTTGAACTGAATTTGTTGAAGCGTTGAA
>JAISQH010000394.1 GCA_031274385.1 Planctomycetaceae bacterium
AGAACTCGCACAAAAAATATCAAAACGGCATGATCAAGGCAAATCATATTCTGATGCGGAAATTGGAATTCGTGTTGGTAACGTTTCGGACAAATTTCATGTTGCGAAACATCTTGTCATGGAAATCAAGGATGGTCAATTTTCGTTTCATCGTAATTCCGATTCCATTCAACGCGAGTCCGAGCTTGACGGTTTGTACGTGATACGGACAAACGTTCCGGCGGAGCGGCGTGCTGCGGCGGATGTGGTTCGGAATACAAACGGCTGGCGGATGTCGAAAAGAGTTTTCGTACGATAAAAACGGTAATGCTGGATATTCGTCCGATTCATCATCACTTGGAAAATCGGATGCGTGCGCATTTTTTGATCTGCATGTTGTCGTATTATGTTGTGTGGCATCTTCGGCGAGCATGGAGCAAATATCTTTTCAGCGACGAAAATCTCGACGAAACAAGAACCAATCGCAACCCCGTCATTACCGCCGTTCCAACCGAAAAGGTCAAAAACAAAAAAACACGCCGTGCAAGAGAAAACTCCAACGAGCATTCCGCCAACGAATCCGAGACGGTTCCCCCAACGCAAAGTTTCCGAACCTTGCTGAACCGTCTGGCAACAATCTGCCTCACCCAATGCAAAATTCCAAACACCAACATCGAATTCAACAAAATAACCACACAAGACAACTTCCAAAATGAACTCATCAAACTAATCAAACAAATCAACACCACCAACGACTCAAATTAACCTTGTAGACAGTTTCAATTGACCCCAAAAGCCATAAAGAACGTGTCAGTAGGAACTTAGAAAAAAAACGATCCGGAACTTCGGCTTAAAATCTTTCCCTACAAAAAATGAAACAATCCGAAAATGTTAAATTAGATAAAATTTTAGGAAAATAACAATTTTTTCGATTATTCTGAAAGAAACGAATATTCCGAGCCGATGATAAACGTTAAGACGCTTTTTTGCGTTAAAACTTGCCGGAATTGCCCGGTTTCCACTCGATACGTCCATAATGGCATCGGAAAAATGAAAAATTTTGTCGGTTTTCACAAAACAGGTCAACTCGTGTTGGTTTCAGTCCTTGTATTTTTGACAATGCTCGGTCTTTCCATTCCGACCCTGTATGCCGAAGAATGGGGACCGTATCTCGGTCCGGCTTTTCCAGAGGTTGAGGAAGAAATCGACGATAGTTATATGCCCGATCCGATCATTCGGAGTAAAGGAAAACAACTGCCGCTTCCGGCAAAAAAACGAGCCGTCCGAACCGTAAGTCAACATGCTGATTTCGATGAAATTCTCAATTCAAATAAAACAATTATTCCGCAACAATTACTAAATGACGAACCTGTTTCGGAAACAACACCGAGTGTTCCGAAAACACGAACAAAAATGCCTACCCGAATCAATGAGGCGTTGACCCTCGCTCCTCCCCTCAGTACCGACGAAACACTCAACGAAGGCGAATGGATCGTTGACGAATCAATCGGTCAGGATTGGACGGCGTTACCGAATCCTTACGAAAACACTTTCAGCGGCACTTATGGTAACAATTACGTCGGAATGTATAACGAAAATTCACCGGCATTGGAAAGCGGTTACTTCAATCCGATGATGATCAAACCATTCGGAACCGGTCTTTTCGATAACGTTACCGTTTTTGCCGGAACAACCGGTTTCAAAGGCGAAATGGACGCCGGCTCCAACGGTAATTTCGGATTCACCGAAGGATTCAATTGGGCTGGTCCGGCAACTCCGCAACGTACCCTTTCAGGGCAAATCGGATTTCGAGCCGTTCAGAGTAATGTCAACGGAAATAGAAACACAAACCGCAATAGCCGGAACCAATATTTTGTTACAGTAGGTCTCTTCAAACGGAGTCTGTCATTTCCGGTTCAGGGCGGAGCGGCGTTTGATTGGCTGCATGATGATTTTTACGGCAAAATTCGTGTACAACAAATTCGTTATGAAATTTCCGCACGGACTTTCAGCAATACCGAATACGGATTTCTCGGCGGTTTTGGAATGTCGAAAAAAGGAAACAATTATCTAAATAATTGGAAAAATGCGCCGGGAGAAACACACACTTTTGCGTTACAAGCCCAAACCTATTATCTTTTATTCCTTCGCAAACATTTTACCGCTGGCGGTCTTGCGGAATTTCGTTGCGGTTTAACCGATGACGGAGACACGATTTTGGCGGGATTGGGCGAATTTCCTGTCAGTGACCGTTTTTCACTCAACGGCAGTTTTTCAGCAATGATTCCCGAAGAAGGTCATGGACGCGGCGGTTGGCAACGTGAAAACTGGGAAATCTCCGTTGGTGTTACATTTTATTTTCGAGGCGGAGCCTGTTCAAAACCAACCAATTCCTGCCGACCTATGTTCGATGTCAGCGGAAACGGTTCGTTCTTCAACCGAATTGTACGAAAATAAAAAATCGATACCAAAAAATCTGACAATATAAAACCGGTTTTGTAACTGTTTATTTTAATTTTGCCATATTTGTTTTATTATGGGTCAAGTGCGAGCGAAATCCGGTCAATGAAGTGCCCCAAAGTTGTCATCGGTTGACCGGAATTCGCTTGCACTTATTATTACATTTATTGGTTTATTATTAGCATTACATTTTTGATT
>JAISQH010000477.1 GCA_031274385.1 Planctomycetaceae bacterium
TTCCTTTCTTAAACGAATCGTGAATAACAATGTCCCGCTTGCTCCTGACGGGGTGCCAAAAATTTAATCTCCAAAACATGTTGGAATTTCAAAAGTTTTAACACGTGAACAGTGTACCGGACTTTTGTCTGATGTCAAGAAGGGAGAGAAGTTTTGAAAAAAAATTTTCTGATTATTTCATTTTTTGTGGGGAAGGGTATATTCATTTTTTGTAGTTTTTCGCCCCACAAGGGGCAAAATATCCCAGCCCACCGCAACGCGGTGGGTCTGGGAATCCCCCTCAACAACGCCCTGAAAGGGCAATATAAAATAAGGGAACTTCTAAAAACCTTGTTTTTCGCAAATTTCGCATTGAAAAATAAAGGACTTGCGAGCAATTTTTAGGTAAAATAATGAGTTTTTAGAAGTTCCCATTTGAAAGGAAAGCTCCGTCTGCCCCTGAAAGTGTCAAATATCATAGCGTAGGGCAACGCCCTATTTAGTGAATAGTTGATAGTGAATATAGTTTCGCAAATGATATTTACTATCAAATTGTTTAAACGACGCTTGCGAAACTATTCACTATCAACTATTCACTATCAACTAACGTCGACGTTGCCCTACGAAAATGGATATGTTACCCTTTCAGGGTATTGATGCAGTGTATTGATAAAAGCCACAATGGGAAGACTCCACAAAATCCGAAATCATCAGTAAAATCCTTCTTTAACTTCTTTTTTCCTGTAAAAAACAAAATAGACGGTTACAAAAAATAGTTTTCTCATTTACCCGGTGTTTTAGACTCCGAATATTTCAATCATGAATCCTCAAACCGAACAACCGCGAATCATTTTTTTACCCGGTCTTGGGGCGGATCATCGGCTTTTCAAACATCAAACGGCGGCGTTTCCGAATTCTGTTGCGATTGATTGGATTGATCCCGAACCAAATGAAACGCTGGAAGATTACGCTGTTCGATTTGCCGATTCGCTGCCGAAACAATTGGAACAAACTACGCCGATTCTTGTTTGCGGTCTTTCACTTGGCGGAATGATGGCACCGTATTTTGCCCGGCATCTTGGAGCGGCAGCGTGTGTGTTGCTCGGTTCAATACGTGAACCGCAAGAATTTCCGAAACGTTTTTATCCCGCTTGGCTGTTGATTCGATTTTGCCCGCCGCTTCTTTGGGTTGTCATGTTTTCGGCACAATATGTTGTCCGGTTTCTGGGATTCCTTGTTGGTCGGGAGATTATCAAACAATTTATCGAGACAAAAACTTCGACATTGGTTTATCATATCCGAATGATGCTTACTTGGGCTTACCGCCGTCGCAACGAAAAAGAATTGTGGAACATACCAACCTTTCAGGTTCACGGTACAAACGATCCGCTTTTACCGATGCGACGAACCCGCCCCGATGTTAAAATCAAAGGCGGAAGACATGTTCTCACGCTTACGCACCCGGAAGAAATCAATACAATCCTTCGGGAAATGATCACACAAATCAATACCGTCCGGTAAAACAACAGTTGAGGGATTATTTGAAATATCCGTCTCTTTTCATTTGTACACAAAGACACAAAGAATCAAACGGACATTTTTTTACATCGCATCCAGTTATCTATATTTGTACAAAAAACTTCTTTAACTTCTTTTTTCCTGTAAAAAACAAAATAGATAGTTAATCCTTTTTATCGTTGTTCTGACCGGCGATTCGATCAACAAGAACAACCCGTAAATCACAGACATTGGTTTCTGTTGCGCCGGTTTTAAGCAGAGTTCCCAACGGTTCAAAAAAATGGTAGGCGTCGTTGGTTTGAAGGAATTTTAACGCTTGAAATTGCGAATCAGTTGCGGTTTTTTTTCGGAATTCAGACCAAAATATCGGGTCAATCCAAGCACCCGCCGCATCCGTCGGACCGTCTTCTCCGTCTGTTCCGCCGGAAAGAATTGCTATCCCCGGAAAATCATCGGCAACGGAGTTGGTTTCAAGCCCCAACCGATTCATCAGATGGAGCAATGCCGCCAGAACAAGTTGTTGATTACGTCCCCCCATTCCGCGTTGCTCCGGCGGAACCAATTTAACAACCGGTTCACCGCCATGAATCAGGCAATCGGAATGAATCATCTCAAATGCCAAATCAACCAAATGGCTGCCAACCTCATCAGCAAAGCCTTCACTTTTTCGGGAAACGTGCATGGCGTAAGAATATCCGCGCCGAAGTGCTTCCATTCCAGCCGCTTCCACTGCGGCTGCAAGATTACCAATAATAAAATTCCTTACAAATCCACCGTTCGCACCCAATTCCGGTTCTGCGTGTGCCGACAAAGTTTGTTGCTGAAAATATCGGCAGATTCGATGTAAGGCTCTTTGACGAACAGATTCCGTTTCCGTTTCTTTTATTTCCGCTATTTCAGCGTCGTTTGCAATTGATTTCGGATCGGAAGCCAAAACTTGTTCAACAACAGGAGGGGCAAATCGTCGCAGTACCGCCAAAGCGTCATGTACCGAACTGCTGTTGTCAACGGTTGGTCCTGAAGCAATCACATCCAACGGGTCGCCCAATACATCGGAAAGAATCAGACTGACAAGACGTTTACCGCGACAAAGCGATTTGAGACCGCCGCCTTTGATTTGGCTGAGTTGCTTTCGAACCGTGTTCAATTCCTGAATCGTTGCTCCCGATTCACTCAAAAATCGGGTCAATTCGAGTTTTTCCCGAAGAGAAATTTCCGAAACCGGAGCCGGAAGCAACGCAGAACCGCCGCCGGAAAGCAAATTAAAACAGAAATCGCCGGATTTCAGATTCTTTGCCAGATCAAGAATTTTGTTGGTTCCTTCAACAGCGTCTTCTGTCGGTTCATTCACGCCCATCGGTCGGGCTGGATGAAGAAAAATTTTTTGAAGCGGCTTGGCACAGTTTTTCGGAACATTAATCCAGCCTACGATTTCTTTCCGACCAAACAGCGGAGCCAAAATGGATTCAAGCGATTCCGCCATTGCGCCGGACGCCTTGCCGCCGCCAATAACAACAATCCGATCTATCTCGTTGAGCGGATACTTTTCGCCACAAATTTGCAACGCATCGCCTTGAACCGACACGGCATTGCGAATCAAGCGGTCAACCCGAACACCTTCGACTCCGGCATTCCAAATTGCCAACAAATCCTCACGAAGTTGCTGCGGGCTACGAGGCATCTTACATCAACATTTAATTTAATAAGAGTAACATCAGAAAGAATTGGTTACCACAAAGGAACCTCTCAAAATCAAGAAAAAAACAAACCCGAATCAAAAATACTTGTTGCACAAAAAGATCACAACTGCAGCAATAAAAACATTTTTATTTTGTTATTGTGATCTTTATGTGCAACAAAAACGGAATCTATTTTCAGAGAGGCGCAGTTCAACGAAACAAACCGATACTAACGTTTCGAAAACTGAGTTCCGCGTCGGGCTTTTCGGAGACCGTATTTTTTGCGTTCGACTTCTCGTGCGTCACGAGTCAAAAGACTGTATTCACGCAGCTTCGGTTCCGTTTCCGGGTCGAATTTTTTAATGGCTCTTGCAATACCGAGTTTGCAGGCATCCGCCTGACCGGTTGTGCCGCCGCCTTCAACCTGAATCAAAACATCAACCTCGTTTTTCTTACCCGTCAATATCAACGGAGCCAATACAGCACTCTGCAATTGAGGCGTTTTGAAAAAATCGTCCAAGTCACGGCGGTTGATACTGATTTTGCCGGTTCCCGGACGCACCCGAACTCTTGCAACCGACGACTTGCGACGACCGGTTCCAAGAAAATCACTTTTACCGTTTCCTTCAATGATATAATTACCGAATTTAACCATTTGATTTTTGTTTTCTAAACATTGTTACCCGCTCATTGGCGAGATGGAATTTGTATCATTATCAACGATCAATTAAACGGAATCAATCTATTGACGCAACTTAATTTTTTACTTGATTTTTTTACTTGTTTTTTTTGCCAATTCCAGAGTTTCGGGTTGTTGAGCCTGATGGGGATGTTGGACACCGGTTCGATAAACTTTCAACTTTGAAAGCATTTTTCGCGCGAGTTTATTTTTCGGCAGCATACGCCGAACCGCTTCTGTTAAAATAAATTCCGGTTTTTGTTCCAGACGATGCCGTGCTGTTTCACTTCGGAGACCGGGCCACTTTGTGTACCAGGTATATTTTTTCTGATCGAGTTTCTTACCGGTGAACACGATCTTATCGACGTTTGTCACGATAACATATTCTCCGGTATCGACATGCGGCGTGTAGGTCGGTCGATGTTTGCCCATGAGAATCATCGCAATATCGCTTGCCAAACGTCCGACAATTTTGTCTGTTCCATCGACGAGGTACCACTTTTGTGAAACTTCGTCCGATTTAGCCATGTAGGTTTTATCCATGATTACCAACTCATCAAAATTAACAAAAAATGCACAAATGGCACTAACTAAAAAACTTCAATTTAATGAAGTGGGCAATTATATCCCCTTTTCCTCCTTTGCCAAGCGGGGTCATCATTTATTGTTTTCATAAGTCTAAAATCGTTTTTATGGAAACTTAGTTTTAGGGGTATCATAAAGTCGATTTTTCTGATTCAAAAACCGGAAGAAAAAGTGAGCC
>JAISQH010000514.1 GCA_031274385.1 Planctomycetaceae bacterium
ACAAAATAGACAGGTACGTCAATGGTTCTTGAACTGTTCGCTGAACCAACGCGGTTCAATCGGTTGGTTCTTCTCCATCACTTCCTGAAGAACCAACGCATCGCTTGCCCGTTCGACAACAGTAAAACCTTCCTGATTTTTTTCAAAGACCCAGACTTGCGACGGATAAAGTGTGTCGGCAAAATCGGAATGATGGGTTGTCATCATGAGTTGCCGGTTTGGGGATTCGTCAAAGCGGTGATGGATTCGCTCCGACAACTTCCAACGGTACAATAAGTCAAACCCGTTTTCCGGTTCTTCCAAAATAATCAATGGAGCCGGATCGTTTTCTTCCAACAGAATGGCATAAGTAAAAAGACGGATGGTTCCGTTAGAAAGAAGCGTTATGGGAATCGGTTGATCCAACCCCGACATTTTGAACGCCAAACGCGGTTTTTCTATTTGGGTTGAATCAACTAAAATCGTTTCGACATCGGGAATCTGTGAGGCGATTCGTTGAAAAAACGTTTCGCTTTCTTGTCCGTAACGCTCCAGAACGTACCGAACCAAACCGGAAAGACTCATTCCGCGCGGTGATTCGTGCCGGCGAGGCAATGACAAGTCTAAACCGCGTGCCGGGTCGGGCGTAAAATCACTCAAAACCCAATTCTCAAACAAATTTCTTAACGAAGCCAACACCGGAAATTTCGGATGCGATTCCAACGACGCCAGTCCCAGATTTTTATAATCGGTAAATTCAATCTTGGTCAATTCCAAATTGCCGATCCGCTCATCCGGTGCAAGGTAACGAATACTGCGAACTCCGTTTTGCAGGAAAAAAACCGGAAGCGATTCTTTACCGCGTTGATAAGCGAGTAATTCCGACTCGATAAACGGGGACTTGTTTTTAGCGCAGCCAATACTCAATGCGTAAGTCACCGCCTCCAATTCGTCCTCTTGCCGATAATGAAATCCAAACGAAATTGCCCCTTTGCTGCCGCGAGAATAGATTGCGTCATATCCGCCCCGTTTCAAACAAGCAAAATCAACACCGTGACGATAACAATCCGAAACAAACGAAAACGCATCAAGAGCCGAACTTTTACCGGTTCCGACGTCACCGGTTAAAAGAGTGAGCGAATCCAGTGGGTAGGGCAGGACTTTTGTTTCATCGTCAACATAGACGAACTTCGGAAAACAGGTTCCAATACCAACCTGTTTCAATGATTTGAAATTACGAATCCAAAATCCTTCAAGGACGCCCATAACTGTATCGGTTCCCATCGGGACGAAGTCCCGTTCGTTTGACATCTTCCTTTATTCTGTTTCCTGAGTTGGAAACGGGCGGCGACGTTTTTTTTCTTCGCTGCGATCTTTGGGGGCACCTTGACCGGGCGTCCACGAATCAAGACCGGGCGAATATTGACCGGTAAAATCACCCCGTAACTGACGCGGAAGCGGCGGTAAATATTTGGGACGATTAGCAAGAAGATTTTTTTCGAGTTCCCGCTGTTCATCGGTCAGGTGAGTACGAAGTTTATCACCGAGTATTTTTCCGGTTACGAGAATTCGGGTTTCGAGTGCTTTTCCTTCGGCTTCGATTTTTGCTTTTTCTTCGGGAGACATGTTGACTCCGCCGAGCGAAATTGCTTTTTCGATCAATTTGAGTCCATCTTCCATTTGGGCAACCCGTTCACTTTCCATTTCCTTAAAGGTTGCTTCGGCTTTCTTTTTTTGTTCTTCTGTCAGATTCAATGTTGACATGGTATCGAGGTTGATGATGGGCGAATTAAGACCGCCCATGCCTTGAAAAACCAGTTTTTGGACATTCTTTTTTTGTTCAGGTGTTGTCAGACTTTCGACATGATCGGTAATACGCTGAATATCCTTTTCAAGGTCTTCCTGAATCATTTTGTGATCGGCTTCACCCATTGTTTTGAAGCGATGAACGTATTTGGGGGCGTTCATAAAAATCTGAGCATGAACAACATCCCGTGCTGTTTTCAACGCGTCGGCTTGTTCATTGCTGAAGCCCATTTCGTTGCAAACGTTCCGGTTTTTTGCCATTTCGAGAATGGCAATTGTATTCCCGAACCCTTTGTTGCTAACGGAATTGATAACGGAACGCCCGACAACAGTGGCGGTTCCGGCGGGCGGTTTTCCTTGAAACAAGGCTTCGGAACGTTGTTGTGCATCGCGTTCTCTGCGTTCGCGATATTCTTTCCGTTGTTGATCTTGATCCGGTGTCTGGGCAACGGCGTTGCCAAACCCAATCAGGCAACCCGTCAAAAGAATAAACCAACAAAACATGATTCGTAACATAACCTGCCTCCGGTTTTACTAATTTTACCAAAGTTCTGTGAATGGAATTATACCCGAAACCGCCGTCCAATAACAGAGCAATTCCGGCTTTTTAATTAAAGACGTTGCAAACTGAAGAATTGTTACATACAAGAGTAGTCAGTAGCCGGTAGTCAGTAGCCGGTTTTTTTATCTGACAATCCGGTTTTTGAATCACTTGCGTCCCCCCCAAACCCCAAACCACAAATCCCAAACTAACTGTACATTTTGTTCGGAACGGGAAAATTTTCCCGATTCATCCCGAAATGATGATTCCTTATCGGCTTGCTTTTTATTGTATCTTCCGATGTTTTACAAGGTTGCGTTCTTTCGAAGATTGGTTTGGAATTTTTGATTATTTTTGCAA
>JAISQH010000521.1 GCA_031274385.1 Planctomycetaceae bacterium
AATTCAAGGTTAGTTTTAACTTGTTCCATTATTGTTGTTATTGTCAACAGATTTTACAGATTATACAGATTCGTTTTTTATGAAAATCTGTAAAATCTGCTGACAAAACTAAAATCTGCTCTTTCCAAGAATTTTAAACCAAAATTCCCTTATTCAAGCGTTTTTTATTGAAAAATACTTGGAAAGTACAGTCAACAGAACAAATTAAAATTATCCTTGAATTTCTTTGCGTCTTTGTGCGCAATCCTTAAAAACAAAATAGACTGTTACGATTACTGGATTACTGTTTCTTGAAATGAACCGGTTTTTAAGAATCGCAAACTCGTTTCAAAAATTTCTTCTGTCATCAACATTTCACCATGCCCGACATCGAAACGAATCCATTCTTCGGCTCCGTCCAGTTGGGTTCCTTCGGTACTCACAATTCCATCGTCATCGCCGGGAATCAAAAGACTGAATCCACGATTGTCGCCGCGACCGCCGGAAATAATCGCAAACGGACAACATGGAATACCAAGCGTTTTTTGTAACTCGTCCCAATCTGTACCCAACTCGTCGCCGCTCTTTCCTGTAAAAAGTCGCCGAACCGGGTCTTTGCCAATCAATTTCGTTGCAAGAACCGCCCCGTGATTCGGAGGACCAAGCATCACAAAACGACCAATTCGGGAATCCGGTTCAAAATTTTTTCTCGCTTCCAAACGGTTTTCAGGAACCTGCCAATCGGGTTCCAACGGACCACTCAGATAACGCCGTATGACAATACCGCCAAGACTGTGTCCAATTAAATCAATCCGCCGAATCGTAGGCGGTAAATTTTTGATCATCCGGTCAAGCATCTCCGCGTGTTCAAAAACCGATTGCATCGTTGAAGGATACGCCATGTTGAAAACATAATCGTACGATTTGCGTTCTTTAAGCCAAATCGCCAAATGACGGGTTGTCATCGCGTTGCCGCCGAAACCGTGCAGAATGATCACCGCATTGCCCGCCATCGGCAACAGCCCTTCTTCCGCCTGAATTTCATCAAGACGATGCCGGCACTCTTCAAATGTTCCATACGCACGCTGAACCGAATGACCGTCAAGAAGACGAAACGAATGAGTCTTCACATTTTCCTGAATATGCCAGTCGTGAAAAAACAACACATCGCCCCAAAACAAAAGTCCGCCAATTGTTTTGATCGGAATTTTTTCATCGAGTTTCTGAAACACTCCCGGTTCCTGACCCAATGATGTCACAGAAACAAAAAAGGAAATAAAAATAAAAACAACTGAAAATCGGTAAATGGAAAACATAAATGAATCCAATTAAAAGTACGGATTTGATTCAATTTGATTAAAATTGATTAAGAAACAAAAAATCATAACACGAAGTTCGGAACTCTCGTGTTCATACGGCAACCCGATCCTTTTCGAGAAACGTAAGAATCATTGCAATTAACTTTTCCCGATCAATCGGTTTTGACAAATATTCGTTACAACCGGCGTCCAATGTTTTTTCACGGTCGCCAAACAAAGCGTGGGCTGTAATCGCAATAATCGGACGAATATATCCTTGTGAGCGCAGCAAAGCGGTGGCTTCGTAACCGTCCATCACCGGCATTTGCATATCCATTAACACAATGTCAAACGGCACTCCGGCACTTTCCGCTTCGTTAATTTTATTCACACCGATTTGACCATTTTCCGCTAGCGCGACTTCGGCTCCTGCTTCGGTCAATTGAGAGGCAATGACCAGTTGATTGACTTTTCCATCTTCAACAACTAAAACGCGGCGTCCGGCAAGTAAAGGTTCCTGAATTTCCTGAACCGGTTTGGGTGTCACCGGAAAACCGGGGAAATCCGATTCTTTATCCGCCGTCAATACCTGAAACGCAAACGTAAAAACGCTTCCCTTACCGAGTGTACTGGAAACAGTAATGTCGCCTCCGAGAATCTCAGCAAGTCTTTTTGAAACGGAAAGACCAAGACCGGCTCCGCCGTAACGCCGGGTCAACGAGGTGTCCTCTTGCAAAAACGGTTGGAAAATAATCGCCATATCCTTTTCGGCAATCCCGATTCCCGTATCACTCACCTCAAAATAAAGAATATTTTTTTGTAATTCATTTGCCGTTTGAAATTCGTTCTCATTGGCGGTCGGCAAAATAACCGAACTGGCATTCTCAATTCCGTACTCAATATGGACAACTCCTTGCTCGGTAAATTTAATCGCATTGCCGATCAGGTTGGTAAGAATTTGCCGGATGCGGGTCGGATCACTGAGAATAAAATTCGGTACATGACCATTATCGGAAACAGTTAAAACAACCGACTTTTGCTCCATACGGTTTCTCATTACCGTAACCAAATCCTCAACCAGTTGTCCCGGAGAAACCGGAATCGATTCGACCTTGATTTGTTTTTCGCTGTCGGCTTTCGAAAAATCGAGAATGTCGTTGATAATCGTAAGCAAATCGTGTCCGCTACAGGAAATTTGTGCCAGCGATTCCCGGCATTGCTCCCGTTCCTCCGGGAGACAACGCTGCAACAGTTTTCGTCCGATAATATCGACAAAACCAAGAACCGCGTTCATTGGCGTTCGGATTTCGTGACTGATATTGGCTAAAAAATGAGTCTTGGCACGCGACGCACTTTCTGCGGCTAATTTCGCCTCCGTCATTTCCAAAACCGTAAATTGTAACATCTCCGCCAATTGAGATTGTTTTTCACCGATAATTTGGAGACGTGCCACAAACGCAATACTGCCGAAAAAGAAAAACATCACGGCAATAAAAAAACAATAGGGCCAAAACTTAGAACGCTGTACGTTATGTTTCCAAATTTCGGCGTGAAAATCGAGACCGAGTATCCCTTCAAATTTTCCGTCCGGTCTCCAAAGCGGTTCCGTAACAGAAATCCAACTTCCCCATTCGTCCGATTCTTCCGACATCGTGATCGCCGCTTTTTGGTGTTCACAAACATATTTCATGCTGGGCGATGGGTTGTAAGGTTCACCGATACGGGTGGGGCG
>JAISQH010000621.1 GCA_031274385.1 Planctomycetaceae bacterium
GTTACAGTAAAATGCGGTCTTGGAATCTTGGGCGGCTTTTGCAAAATTCCCGGCTGTCAACGCGGATTGGCTTTGAACAGAAAAGATAATTGCAGCAATTCCCAACGGTAAACAGCAACAGATTGTTGAAAAAATCGACCAGATCAGGTAATTGGGAATCTTGGGCGGCGGCGGTCTGTAGTCTCCGGGTTGCCCGTAAGTTCCCGGTGCTCCGTAATTTCCTTGCCCCGTCGGGGAATATTGGTTGAACGGAGTTTGAGGCGGATTGACCGCAACTGCACTGCCGCAAGCCGTACAAAATGTTGCGTTGTCAGGTAAATTTGTTCCGCAATGGACGCAATTCATAATGATTATCCTTTGATGTTGAAGAGAAACAAAAGCCGATTGCATTAACTTTTCAACCGGCAACCCTAATTGAAACGGTTTTGCTCGAAACTCAGTCAGTACATGGCGGCACGACATAACCGTTTGCCAACCAAAACAGCCGCACACCAAGAAAACAATGTACATCATTGATAAGAAAAACACAAGAGAAGCCGCTAAAATTTCAGGTCACGGTAAAATGGAAAATGGTTCGTTTTATTGTAGGGGCAATCCCTTGCGGTTGCCCCGAATCATCCCGATTCAGGGCGACCACAAATTCAGGGCGACCGCAAGGGTCGCCCCTACGGGTCAATTGTTCCTATTTTCTGAACAAGATTTTCGGGATTGGTAAGATAATAGGATCATCTGCCGGGAATAACATTGCCGGGAATAATATCGAATCGTCAACTCTTTCCAACAGACTAATCCTACCAATTTTATCAATCCGAAAAATCGTGTTCAGACAATTGGGGATTATAATAAACGCTCCTTATTTCTTTCACTGTCACCGTGAAATTTTTCACGTGAAAATTTTAAAAATCTCACGGGAGAATTTGTGAATGATCTTTTTTCCGTGAACATCTTTGTGTCTTTGCGTCTTGCGTACAACCCTTGAAAAACGAAAGAGACCGTTGTTTTTTTGTTTTTTTGTGGTCAATTCTGATTTTGCGGGATACATCTTTGAATCATTGCGGTTTAACCGGAAAGATCGCTTGCTTTTTTTGGTTGAAAACAGTAAACTAGGGAAGAATTTGATTTTTCTTTTTAACCTCAAGCCACAATCATTAGCCTCAAACATCCCAATCAGAAGATGCGTAAAACTGACGAACATGGCGTCTCCTATTCGGTCGTTCCATTTGGAGCGTCCCGTCAACTGTTTCTTGTTGCCGAGCCGAAGGAAAATTATCTTTGCAGCGGCGATGACACACAAGGGCATGGTCAAACCGTTTCTGATTGGCAACGTCAGACTCGCAGTTTGCTCGAATCGTGCCAAACCGTTTTGCGTCGGGAAAATTTTGACAAAAATACGGTGATGATGGGTCAATTCTTTTTGGCGGATATTGGCAAGAAAGAACTGGTTCGACAGGTTTTTTCGGAGTTTTTCCCGGAAAATTCCTGTGTTACAACATTTATTCCTCAATCACCGGTGAGCGGAGCGGCAATCAATCTTGAACTTTGGGCGATTGCGGGATGTATTTCGTCGGAATCGCTACAATCCGGTTCGGCGATAACAGCGGAGTTTGACGATTTACGATGGTTTTTTGCCGGCGATGTCCGACCGGATTACCAACCGGTTGGAGTGTACGCACGGTCACTGAATGCTTTTCAACATCTTGGCAATCAACTCCAACAAAACGGATTTCAGATCGGACAGGTTGTTCGGACATGGATTTATCAGGGGCATCTTCTTTTGACGGAAGGGAAAACACAGCGTTACAAAGAACTTAACCGAGCCAGAACGGATTTTTTTAACGGCGTTCAATTTATCAAAGATTATTTACCGCCGGGATATTGCGGCGATGTTTATCCGGCAAGTACGGGTATTGGGGCGGACGATGTGGATGTGGTGATTGGGGCGGTTGCGGTTTCGACACGCCGAAAAGATTTTGTTACGGTTCCGCTGGAAAATCCGAACCAGACTTCGGCGTTTGATTATGGAACCGTTTATAGTCCGAAAAGTCCGAAATTTTCAAGAGCAATGGCTCTTGCGGTGGATCGTTCCTGTTTCATTTTTGTTTCCGGCACGGCAAGTATTACGGAATCGGAGAGCCGTTTCCCCGAAGACCCGGAAAAGCAGACGGAACAAACATTGGACAATATTGCAGCGTTAATTGACGGAAGCAACCTTGAAAAACACGGCATTTCCGGTTTTTCTTCCGGTCTTAACGGTTTGAAAATCGTCAGGGTTTATGTCAAACGTCCTGACGAATGGGCTGCAATTAAAAGCGTTTGCAACAAAAGACTTGGTAACATTCCGATTTTGTACACGATTGCCGATGTGTGCCGCCCGGAACTCCTCGTCGAAATCGAAGGCTTCGCCGTCGTTAATCGTTCGACAAATTGAAATATTCTGTACGGTTATAGTTACCATCAGATTATTGAATCTCGATATTTTTGTCGAACAATTTTTCTTTATTGATAATTGCCTTTCGCATTTGTTGTTCGATATTTCGGAGGAAATCATATTTTGCTTGTTGTTTGGCATCGCGTTGCGGAATGGGAACCGTGTTTGGGTCTTCACCGCGCGGTGTTGCCGCGAGCGAATTTTTTCCCGATACAATAATCGACAACGCCTCCTTGTATTCCGGCGAATCCTTTGCCAGTTTCGCCAAACATCGGCTCAACTCCGGTCTTGTGAACGAAACCGCCCAATCCAGATCGGTTTGTCCGTCGGAACCACCGCTACGGAAATTATTTTTGTAACCGCAAATTGTTGCTAAGCGATTTAATTGATCATCCGAAAGCGGACAACGACCGAATCGGTTGTTCGGAAACGAGGTCAAATAAGTTGGATAATACGGAGCGTTGATGTCGATCCACGTTAAAACCCGATCAACCGCTTCCGGGTTTGTTTGCCGATCAATGTAAAGACCGAGTTCTTTCCGTTTGGCGTCGATTGCCGGATTCGGATGTCCTTTAAGTAACACGTCAGCGAGTTTGCTTTGCGTCGAACCCCATGTATAAGGCTTCAACTTAACATGCGGTCCCGCTCCGACAACTTTGATTAACTCTTTTTTGTACAATTCGACGTAGGACGTATTGAAAATGGTGTTCAAATCTCCGGCAAGATTAGGTTTTGTCGGATTTTGTTCAATTTTGCCGTAATCGTGACAGGAAACACAATATTGATCGAAAACCGGTTCCTGAACCTCTTTGACGTAACTGAAAAGACGCGGAGAACCGTACCAGCCGTTCATGGGTTGCGGCGGTTTGGTCAATGCTTTCGGCGTGTTGGGAAGCGGCGGAAAGGTTGCCAAACGATCTTCGTGGCAACCAACACAGCCGTTCGTTTCGCCGGGACGAATAATCACTCCGCTTCGCATTGTTTGAATCATTCGCCCTTGCTCGTCAAGCAATTGAAAGTACAAAAATGTATCGGCAGGAACCGAAAAATGGACGCTGCCGTCTTCTTCAACCGGAACCGTTCCGAGAACACGCTTATTGATAAATTCGTACCAATTCATGCCGGGAGCTTGTTCACCGTGTCCGTTCGACCAACCTTTCGGCGACCATGTTTTCTTTTCCGGCGATTCAATTACCCGCAAAAATTTCACGCTGCCTTTTTGAACATTTTTCATTCCGAAACCTTCATAGATATTTGTCACGTAAAAATTGCCGGTTGATTGGGTCAGATCGGCTTCTTGTGTGTTGACAGGCGGCGGAACTGTTGGAGCCAACGGCGTCGGGTCAAAACAACCGGAAACATCGTTATCTTTGTGTACAAGTTGCATCGTTCCGTCACGACCGAGAAGATAGATTCCTGTTTTTTCGCCTTGCCCCGTCATGCCGGAAGCGAGAAACCAATCGGCGGAAAGCGGAAACGGGTCTTCAAATTTCGGTTGAACATTTCGGAATTTATCGTACTGAAAAACTTCCGTGAACGTTTCGTAACCGCCTTCATCAACGAGATCAATTGCCGAAGGGGGCCAAGTTTGCAAGACAGCTTGTTTGCCGTCAATACCTTTTTGCCGATCCACCAGCGCAACCGCTCCCCAAGGTCGGTCATGACACGCGCCGAAAATTGCAACAAAAATCGAAGAACTTCCCGGAACAATTTTAGCATCAATCACTCCGCCGGGTGACGCGGTATTATTGCCCCAAAAAATCGCATGATTAAAGCCGTCGGTTGTTGTAATCCAAAGTCCCTGAGCGTCACCGAAATTCCGGTCAACATATTCCCAACGGTCATAAATAATCCGACCATCCGGTGTCAACGCGGCATGACCTTCAAAAAGTGTATTTTTACCGATTTGCCGGATATTCGACCCGTCGCCGTTCATTTTGTACAAATTTGCCATGATATGACGGTTGCACATGCAGTATTTTGGTTCGCGTGTTGAGGAAAAAACAATTTCACCAGTCGGCAAATACAACGGATCAATATCGCTCACACCGGACAAAAACGTCAACTGTTTTAAGCCTGTTCCATCAAGATTAGTCTCCGGTTTAACAACAAGCGGCGAACTTCCTTTAACGTTCCATTTTCCGTTTAACTCGTAAATATGATAATCGTCGTGACTATTCCGGCGAATTGAAACGAGCAATTTTGTTGCATCAAATGACAAACACGGATCGCGGACAATTCCTTCGGGAACTTCGAGCAAAATTTGTACCGAATCATCTTTCGGATTCCAAAGACGGAGCGAACTTCCGCCGCGAAAACTTTTTTCATTGATTTCACCTTTTTGAAAAATGGTGGCGGTGTTATGATGATCGGAGCGGTACTGTTCGCGTGCTACGTACAAAATCGGATGTTCGTTGAGCAACGGATTTTTCCGGGCGGCTTCGATTTCGGCTTTTTTTGCCGCTTCACGTTTGGCAATGAATTCGTGCCGATATTTTTCCCGTTGCGCGGTTTTTGCAACATCAATGCGTCCGTCAGCGTGAAAATAATCCATTCGGATATGCCCCCAACTGCCGATTTCCAGATCGACAACCTGCAAAACAACAGGTTTCCCTTTTAATTCCGTAACGTTCCAAACAACTTCATTGAGTTTCTGCGAATTTTGTCCTTGTGCTTTGCGAACAGGTTCGCCGATATTTCCGTCCTCAAAAACCGGACAAAGAGCAACAAACGTTTTTTCCCGTTTTCCGCCGCCGACCAAAACATTGGCTTCATCGCCATTCAGTACGAAAACAGGTGATTCGAGAACACAAATAGTATCATCAGTTGGCGCGGCATTTTTTGTTGATTCGAGTGTGGTCAAATAATATTCGCCATGCTTAACGTAGGGAATATTTTCGTTATGAAATTCGGTACTTCGGTTGCTGACCGGTTTTGAATTTTCACCTTCAACGATTTTCCAACCGTCTTTGGCAAGATCACCGGATTCAAAATCAAATACAACCGGTTCGGCAAAACACAAAACCGTACAGAATACAAACAAATTAAGTAACAAAATAAAACGCATTGTCAAATTCCTTTGGTTGAATTATTGTCAAAAAATCAGAAAGTGATCGTTTCACCGCCGTTGATTGAGCCTAACGCTCCCCAAATACCGTATGGTGACGCTCCTGAATTGGGCGGTGAAACAGAGGGGTCACCACAATTAATTGTTTCTGTAAAAAATTGAACAGAACCATCGTAACGAACTGCATTGACACCGCCGCTGTGAAAACTTCCTGCAGAGCCAAGGTATCTGTCCCAAAAATCGCCGCTTAAATTCCCTGAATGCCCCGGATTGTTTGGATTATAGCAGCTGGGCGCATTAGGTGCAAGAATTGTGTTGAATCCTGTACATGCGGCAGCCCCGCGATGCCACATAAAACCACCGATATCGCAAGTATTGATCCCTGATTTATAATCATTTCCGTTCCTTGAATCCAAACATGTTTTGGGAATCGCATCACATTTGGTATCACCGTTACTGAGTGGTACTGTAACATCTAAACTGTTACCATAAGCAACGCCCACTTTAACCATACGTAAATTACCTCCCGGTCCAACGCAACGTTCTGAAAAAACAATAGTGTTACTCAAACCATCGTTAATCGAACTGAAATCTCCTCTCCAATAAGGACCACCAACAATAGCACTTCGGAAATTTTTCAGAGGTCCCCATTTCGTTCGGTTGGCATTCCCTAACTGATTGCTGTTGGCTGGTAACTCAGACCAATCGGCGTAACAAATAACATAATTACAAACATCAGGACGGCTTGGAACCGTACTGTCTGAAGGGCAACGAAAATCGGCTATTGTCATCTGTTCCCATCCACCGCTTGATAACAAAGTATCAGAATTAGACTTTTTTTCCAAATAAGGAAAAAGAGTAAATTGGACACTAACTCCGACGGGTAACCAAGGGCAACCAGCTGGCAGTGAATTGTGTACATCATGATAGTTTTGAACCGCCAATCCCATTTGTTTGAGTTTGTTTGTACACTGCATTCGCCGCGCCGCTTCTCTCGCCGCCTGTACAGCGGGCAACAGAAGCGCGATCAAAACGCCGATGATTGCGATGACGACAAGGAGTTCGACAAGCGTAAAACCGAAAAATAGAAACCGCCGATTTCGGTTGGCTTGCCCTTGTTCACCTAAATAGCCCCCCCCCCCCTATTTTGACACAAAAATTTTCGTTTTTCATTTTTTGGTTTCCTTTTGTAAATTTTTTTGTTAAATTTTGACTCGTCAATAAATTCATCTATTGACGAATCTTTATTTGATGGATTGATTATCCACGAAAAATTTTTTATTGTCAACTCCAAAAACACCGCAAAAGCGACAATAAACTGTCGTTTATACGACACAGTCAAATTCGACGGAAAACCGCTTGCCGGAGCAACTGTAACATTTATGCCGATAGATGAATCGCGTTCATCGAAAGGAATTACCACGCCAACGGAGAATACAAACTTCGGTTCTCCGCGTCTATGATGGGAGCAGTTGTCGGAGAACATAAAGTCGAAATCCGTACCGCTCCGAAAGAAGTTGACCCGGAAAGCAAAGAAAAAATCATCGAACGTCTTCCTAATGCCACTGTAATCTTTTGTGGTAGGGGTTTACGTTTATTTTTTGTTTTATTTTTTTGGTTGCTGTGTTATTTATTTTTGATCACTGACAACACCTCCTGAATTTTTTTGTGATGGGCGTATTTTTTTCGCCACCGCACGCTTTATGTAACACCGTGTCGGTTTTTTTCGTTATTCGTGGTTG
>JAISQH010000027.1 GCA_031274385.1 Planctomycetaceae bacterium
TAAAGATACTCGTTTTGATTCTTTGCGTCTGTGCACGCAAATGAAAAGAGACAGTTACCGAGAAAGAGTGGCTGTAAACAAACCGCTTATACTCTAAAGCCGACTCTTTGTCAAGAGCAATCTTGTATCAAGGTAAATTGCGTTTTCTTGGAAAGTGCAGGTTATAAAAATCCTCCCGATAAATTGAACAGGATAACTCAATCCCAAGCCCCAAACTCCTCACTATTTCATTATCAGCGTTTTGAGATATAATTAAACGAAGTGTATTTGAATTTTGAATGAGGATATTTTTCTTTTGCAATTGATTGTTTCCAACCGACATGAACGAATTTGATAACCAATACCGCCGCGAAACGCCCGAAGAAACCGCATTAAGACTCCGCGCTAAAATTGCGGCAGGGGAATCCTATCTAAAACCAGAACTGGCAGAAGCTCTCATGCAATCCGCACAGCGTTCCGCAGCAATGCAACAATTCGAAGACGCCATCTTACGTATCGATGAAGCGTTGGCAATCGTCGAGAAACTCATCGAAGAAGGTCAAGTCGAGTTTCGAACGTCATTGGGTCGTTGCTTTCTGTTTCGATCAGCCGTGATCCGGTTTTACCGAGGTCCCGAAGCCGGTTTGGTCGCCTTTAACGAAACAATTCATTACTTCACCGAAAAAGCAGATCGGGATGACCCCATCACTCAAAACGAATTGGCAATCGCCCTCATGAATAAAGCGGATATTCTCATGAACCCGCTCGGTGCCTATTCGGCAGCAATGGCAGCACAAGAACAAGCCGCAAAAATCTGGCGGCGATTACTCAATACCGACGGCTCGGAATTCCGGCAACAATTTGTTTCCGCACTTTTGGCGTGCGGCGATCTGAAAACTCAAAGCGGCGACGCCGAAAAAGCTCTTCGCGATTTTCAGGAAGCAGTTGAAACGATTCAGGATGGTATCACGGACGGTTGCACCGAATTTTATCCGGTTCTGATTCAGGCGTTGCTGAAACTGACCAAACTCTACGAACAACTCGGCGATCTTCCACACGCATTCGATTCACTACGGGAATCTATTCAGGTTGTCAGAAATTTAGTGGCAGATGGTGACCACGCCGCAAAAATTATGTTGACAACCCTTTATTTGCAGCACGGAATCCTTTACGAACGGATCGGTAATTCGGCGGCGGCATTGGAAGAATTTGACCGTTGCCGCGATATTTATTATGAAACCTTTCGGTTGGGCGATATGCCGACGCCGGGTAATTATATTCTTCGAACCGGTTTGGCAAACGTGTTGATGTGTCGAGGCAATATGTTGGCGGATTTGAAACGGTTCGACGAAGCAACCGCCGCCTTCGATGAATCAGTACGGCAATATCAACGTTCCACCGAATTTCGACCGGAAGATGACGATGATGAGACGTTCATTCCGTATTCAATCGGAGTTGTCCGGCTGAATCATGCCAATATGCTTGTCGCTCAAGGAAAATTGGACGAAGCGGTTGCGATTAAAGAAAAGGCGTTGCAGGCTCTTTGCCAACGTATGGAAGCCGGACACGAAGAAATTTTGCCGAATCTTTTGTCGGCTTATCGGAAAATGATTGATATTCTCCGAATGAAGGGCGAAACAGAAGAAATGGTTGCGTGGACGGATCGTTTGATTGAAATACTGGAAACGGCAGTTGATGACGGCAAATTGGAATATCGGGGCAATCTGGCATCCGCTTATCAATTACGCTGCACCTCATGGGAAGAACGAAATCTTTTTGCCGCTGCGGAACAAGACGCCATCCGGTCATTGCGGCTTTTCCGTTCCATCGCCGACGAAGAATCCGACGCGACAGAAATTCATGTTGCCAAAATCCAATGGAGCGAACTACTCGAACATATCGCTGTTCTTCAGACCCGGCAAAATCGAATCGGGGAAGCCATTCAATTGTTCCAAAATGCCATCGACGATGTAACGGGACTTTTCAATGAAGGCAATAAACCGATTGTTTTCGATGTTTTACTTGCCTCTTCACAGTTTGTCAATTTTGTCGAAGCGATTATCAGAAGCAGTAATTTTTCGGATGTTCCCATAAAGGAAGGCAACTTGCCGGAACATATTCTTCAAAGGCTCAAGAATTTATCGAAAATGGCTGCCGGAACCGATACCGCCGAACTTCCCGAAGGGGTAACACAACACACGCCGGAAGATTTTCGGGCATGGATTGATAAGGCAATGGAGGTGTGCGCGGTGGGAATTGAACTAAGCCGTCAGCAACAAATCGAGTCAAAAGAACCAACAATGAATGTGTTCTTTTCCATAAAAATTGCTTTTTTCCGAAAAACACGCGCTTCGTTTTTCCTTTTGTTGGACGAAAATGAAAAAGCGTGTGACGAGTTGGCGTTATCGGTGGAGGAGTGGGAATCGCTTTTGATGGGTTTGGAAAAACTCAAGGCTCAGAACCGTTATTTTGCAGCGGAAGCCGGAGACCGAACCATTCCGGCAACTGATGATCCTTATCGGGATCGTTATCTTTATTACGTCGGCGAACTCCGCCAAACGTTGCAACGTTGGGCGAATACCAGTCTGACGCTCCAACGTTTTGAAGAAGCCGAACAACTTTTCAATCGGGAAATTGATTTGGCTCGCAAATTAATTCAACAAGAAATTCCTGATGCTGACCGTTTTCTTATGATTTCGTTGATGAGTTATGCCAAATCGGTTGAGGATTCATTTAGTGTTGCCAAAACGATTGCGCTGTTTGATGAAGCGCGTCAACTGATTCGGGAACGTTTTCGGAACGGCACTGTTATTTCGGACGATTATTCCATGTTCCGGCACATTCACGTTTCGTACGCTTTGTTTCTCATTAAATGCGGCAAATCGAATTACGTCACGGAATTGATGGATTATTACACGGAAGAGATTGAGAAAAGCCGGGAATTTCCGTCGCCGGAAATTTGGTTGGAGCTCTGCCACGCTTTGGATGTTCACTCGCTTTGGCTGACCGATCCGGCTCAACTCAAAACAGTGCGTACCCGCCAACGCAAATTATTAGCACAACATCCCGATTTCGCTTCAAATACCCAACTCCAAGAATGGGACAAACAACTGGCAAAAGAAATCGAAAAAACCTGATGATTTCGGATTTTAGGAAGTCTTCCCATTACGGATTTTATCAATATGCTCACTCCACAATCAAATTCGGTTTTCCTTTTTTTGAGAAACAAAAAAACAAAACAACGAAATGAACTAAACAGATTGGAAATAAAAACGCTTCTTAT
>JAISQH010000081.1 GCA_031274385.1 Planctomycetaceae bacterium
ATAATAATCCTAACCAATTGACTCTATTCAAGTTATAAGGGGACACTAGTGGTGTGGTATAACAAGGGGCTTGCCCCCGACGAAATGATTGATTCTTTGTTAGCGACGGGGACTTGCTACCGAAACGATTGATTCTTTTCGTTGGGGGCAAGCCCCCGTCGCTAACGAGGCTATCATCAGGGGAATTTCATTTCTATCGCGGCTGTCTTGGTTTGTCTTGGTTTATTGGTTGCCTGATCCCAATAGGGCGACATGCGGCGCAGACGGGCAACAATCTCCGGGAAGGAATCAATCACAAAATCAATTTCACGTTCCGTTGTGTAACGGCTCAGGCTAAACCGGACAGAACCGTGTTTCGCCGTAAAAGGAACTCCCATCGCGGTTAAAACATGCGACGGCTCCAACGACCCCGATGTACAGGCAGAACCACTCGATGCACAAATGCCAAGACTACTCAATTGGTACAAAATCCCCTCGCCCTCAATATAGTGAACCGCAATATTAAGCGTGTTCGGCATCCGCTCCGCTCCCAACCCGTTGACTTCAACATTCGGAATTTTTTGTATAATTCCGGCTTCCAATTTGTTGCGCAACCGCTCCATCCGGTTGATATCGTCATCATGAGTGGCAGCGGCTCGTTCAACCGCTTTCGCCATTCCGACAATATACGGAACGTTTTCTGTCCCGCCGCGCCGACCCGATTCCTGATGCCCCCCAATCAAAAAGGTTCGGCAACGTGTCCCGCGCCGGAGAAACAACCCGCCAACACCCTTCGGCGCATGAAATTTGTGCCCCGAAAATGCCAACATATCGATATTGCGGAAATGACTGTCCAGCCGAATCGGAAGTTTGGTCATGGATTGGGTGGCGTCGCAAAGAAACAGAATAGACGGATCCGTCTCCTTGACAACCCGCGAAAGCCGCTCAATAGGAAACACAACGCCTGTCTCATTATTGGCGTGCATCACCGCAACAAGAAGCGTGTCACTCCGTAATTCCCGAACAAATTCGCCAAGATTCAAATTGCCCTGCCGATCAACCCCAATAAACGAAACTTCAAATCCTTCCCGTTGTAATTCTTTTCCGATTTCGAGCACCGCCGGATGTTCTACGGCGGTGGTGATCAGATGGCGGCGTTCGGGGTTCGCCCGAATCGCACCAAAAATCGCCGCATTAATACTTTCTGTTGCACAGGAAGTAAAAAGCAACTCCGATGACTGCGACGCCCCAAGATATCCGGCAATCAATTCCCGCGCCGATTCAACCGCATGTTTCACCGGTTTGGCGGCATCGTACATCGAACTCGGATTAAAATATTCGCCCGCAAAAAACGGTAACATCGCGTCCCGAACTTCAGACGCCACCGCCGTTGTCGCATTATTGTCAAGATAAATCATTGTGATTGGGAATTGGGGGGTTGGGATTTGTGGTTGGGGGTTTGTGGGTTGTGGGTTTGGAATTGATAACGAAAACGATTTTACTCTCCACTCTCCACTATCAACTCTCCACTAATCAACGTTTCGGTTAAATTCGGTTGTCCAATGTTCGAGTTGTTGTGACAATTCATCCGTCAAAAGCGATTCGTCCAAACGCCACACCCAATTTCCTTCGGCATGACCGGGAAAATTCATGCGGGCTTCGGTTGGCAATTCCAACAGGTCTTGCATTGGAAAAATCGCCACGTTTCCCGGTGAACTCATCACCTTTCGGATAATCGCCCAATGAATCGTTTGCCGGTTAAGCGGCGAACCGGATGGAACAAACGGTTTGAGCATTTCCAAAAGGAATTTCAAATCCCAAAACGGTTCCGGTCTTTTCCGGTCAGCAAGCACTTCGTCAAACCATGCCGCCAACGTATTCGTATCATGTGTTCCGGTGCAAACGAGAGAATTTTCCTTCCATTCGGCGGTGGCGTCGGTGTTGCGCCGAAAATCAAAATGAAATTGGAATACATTAATTCCCGGAAATCCGTATTGATCGCGCAGTTGGTGAACACCGGGATTCATCACGCCAAGGTCTTCCGCAATCAGTTGGGCGTTTGGAAATTCGCGTAAAATGGTATCGAAAAAATCCTGAGCAGGTCCCGGAACCCAATAACCGGAATCATTCGGGTCAGGTTGGGGCGTCATGCTGAAGTAATTGTAAAACCCGATAAAATGGTCAAGCCGAATCGCGTCAAATCGCCGTAACGTATTACCGATACGAAACGTCCACCAAGCATACTCCTCCGCTTTGTGAACCTCCCAATCGTAAAGCGGAGCGTTCCAACGTTGCCCGTCGGGATTGAAACTGTCGGCGGGAACTCCGGCAACCCGGCTCATGTGTCCCTGTTCATCCAGTTGGAAAAGATGCGGATGAGACCAAGTGTCAACACTGTTCTTGGAAACATAAATCGGAATGTCTCCGATCAGACTAATACCAAGATTGCGGCAATAATCGTGCAATTCGTTCCACTGAACGGCAAAGAGAAGTTGCAAAAAAGTCTGGAAGGTAACGGATTCTTCGAGTTCGGGATAGATATTCCGAAGGGCATCCTGATCGGCGTGCCGCAACGGTTCGCTTGACCAACAAGTCCAGTCGAACGTGCCGAACTTTTCACTCAATGTACAAAACAAAGCATGAGGAGCAATCCAAGGATTGTCATCGACAAATTTGTCAAAAGCCGCATGATATTTGGTTGTGACCGAAGAACGCCGGAAGCGGTTAAACGCTTTTTTCAGGCGTTGCATCCGAAGTTCGCGCGCCGCAAGAAAAACTGTTCTGCTTTTGGGACCCAAAGAAGCCGGAATCCTATCGTCCGGGTCAAGAAGTCCAACCCGTACTAAATCTTCCAGATCAATATAAATCGGATCACCTGCAAATGTTGAAACGCTTGCATACGGCGAAAAGCAATTATCAATCGGATTGACGGGAAGCAACTGCCAGGCTTTTTGACCGGAACGGCTTAAAAAGTCGGCAAATCGTCGAGAACCTTCACCGAGATCGCCGCAAAAGGAACCGCCGGGTAGTGAAGAAAGGGGTAACAGGACACCGCTAATACGTTGCTTCAAATCCATTGTATTATCCTGAATAAACTTAGAAATTTCAAAGAATTAAGAATTTTATTATTTTGCTGAGTGATGCCCGGTTGAAATTGATTTGATTTAACCGCTCAAATCGAGTGAGTTTCCTGTTTTACCGGAAAGATCGGGAACTTTATGATTTTTTTCGTCGTCGTGTTTGGTGTGGCGGTTTGTCCATCGCCAAGCCTGACGCCCGTCGGCATCACGGTCACCCGAAGACGCTTCACTTTCTTTGTCATCACCGCTGATTCCTTGTGCCTGTGCTGCCCGTTCTTGACTTTCTGCAGTCCGCTCATGGGTTTTTACGTCCTGAGCCGCACTCGGCATGATCGGATTAAAACCACCAATACTCATGGCTCTTGATTTGTCAGTGTTCATGATACGCCGCCCGCAACACAACAACGTGGCAAACGGCTTGTGCCAAAAGAAACATTCCCCATTATCATAGACTATTTCACCAATAATGAAAATAGGAATTCAAGAATTTTTCCTATTGTTTTCATCAGGTCAGTCAAACTGCTAATATTCAAAATAGATATATAGATATTATGTTATTGCGCACAAAGGCACAAAGAACACGAAGGATATTCAAATAGTGTCCGTTTTTTATTAGCCTTACTCCCAAACTTGAAAAAGCGTGTCATGGTTTTTTAGTTTTGTCAGCAGATGATACAGATTTTACAGATTTTCATAAAAAACGAATCTGTAAAATCTGTAAAATCTGTTGATAATAACAACAATACCGGAACAAATCTATTAAAATCGTTCCCCACAAAAAATGAAATCAACAGAAAAAATTTCAATCCCATCGTTGCGTTCTTCGCGCCTTTGCACGCAACTCATTTGAAACTTTGCGAATCAACTACAGGATTGCTCTTGCTAATTTTGGAAAATCTGTTATTCTTTCTGATAATTAAGGAATTTTCAGAAGGAAGACTCAAGTGCAGAGACTTTATTACGAGATTCACGATTCCAATTTCTTAGAAATTTTTGGGAGTTACAAAATGGGGATTACCAAATTACGAGCGGTCGTTGGAAAAAGTAAAAAACCAAAACCATCGCTCACCGCTCAGGAAATCGAAAAATTAACGGAACAGGCACACCAGAAAGCCGGTTTGGAAATCACGAAAGAAATGGCACGCCGGTTTTTCGAGCAAAAGAACAAAGAATCCGCTTAACTTAATACCATGTGACGCGTTTGTCCGAACAAATCATTTTACATTTCCTGTTGTAAAGATTTCGACTTAACCTATTTTTTAAAAAGAAGTTAATCGCTGGAATTGACGGTTGTTTTTTATTAACGCTATTTACCATTTCACTTTATTGAATTGAGGAGTATTTAAGTGTTTTCAACTCGAACTCAGGGCAGAATGGCACGTTTTCTTTTGTCACTATTTTGTCTTTTATTGATTGCTGTTGTTTCTTCGGCTTCGGCGCGAACACCGGCGGAGAAAATCTTTCCCGATTCGACCAAAGGATTTCTGACAATCCGCAATCTCAAAGAACTTGGCGAACAATGGAGTAAAACACAAATCGGAACTCTCATGAATGACCCAATCATGGAGGCGTTCAAGAAAGATTTGCGGGAACAACTCAATCATCGGATGGAGGAAAATTTTGGTCTGACTCTGGATGGTATCGAACAACTTCCGTCCGGAGAAGTTGCCGCCGGAATGATTGCTATTCCCAATCAAATACCGGGTTATGTCTTTACGATGGATATTACCGACCGCCGGAAAGAAACAGAGGATTATCTGAAACGATTGACGGAAAAACTGATCGGTGTTGGTGTCAAACGAACAACCGAACAATACAAAGAACAGGAAATCGTTGTTTTTGCTTTCCCGGATCGTTCCCAATTGACAAAACCGGACGCTTCGAAACCCAAAATAACCAAACCAACCGCCGAACCAATTGACCGTTCTGCTTTTTATCTTATCAAGGACAATCATCTAATCGTTTCAGACCAACAACATTTGGTCAAACTGATTGCTGACCGGCTGGGCGATTCTACCGGAAAATCTTTAGCGGATGTTGAAGATTATCAGGTGGTTCTGAAACGTTGCCTTGACGACACGCCGAAAGATGCCGAACCGCTTATTCGTTGGTATCTCGAACCGCTCAATTACGGCGAATCCGTCCGTGTTTTGATGAAAGGTCCGGCTGCCGAAAAACGTAAGAATAAACCTTCCGTCTTTACGGTTCTGAAACAACAGGGGTTTGACGCGATTCGGGGAATCGGTGGTGTGGTGAGTCTCAAGGCGGAAGATAAGGAAACGATTTGCCGGGTTTTTGTGTACGCGAAGAAACCTTATCAATTGGCAATGCGAATGTTGGCATTTCCTGATGCCGTGAATTTCACGCCGCCGACTTGGATGCCTTCGGATTTGGCTCGTTGCACCATTCTTTTTGTTGACCCGCTTGCTATCTTCGACAATTTCGGAACGTTATTCGATTCGTTGGTCATGCAAGGCGAAACCGGAGCATGGAACGATATTATCAAAGGGATCGAAGTTGACCCGTATGGACCGCAAATCAATATTCGGGAGGAATTGCTTGTCAATCTTGGTTCGCGTGTTCTTGGCATGTCGAAATATTCGTTACCGATTACGCCGACCAGTGAAAGTGTTGTTGTTGCGGTTGAGTTGAAAGAAGGAAAAGATCAGAACATGATGAAGGCGTTGAAAAAACTTTTCGAAAACGACCATGAAATGCAGCCGATCAAATATCGGTCTTATATTCTCTGGCAACGTGTTCCTGCGGAAGAAGTGATTCAGCCATTCAGCGGACCGAGTGGCGTTCCCAGTCTTGTCAACACGGCTTCGACAACAGGAACAACCAAAACAGTATCGGTTACAACAAATAATCAAGAAACCGATCCGCCGCCGGTTTTTCCTGATGGTGCGGTTACGATTGCCAAAGGATGTTTGTTTGTCTCGACTGACGGCGAATATCTCAAAACAATTCTGGATCGGCTCGATTCGGAACAGGAATCGGCAATCAAAGAAGAACCGGAATATAAAGCAGTTGATAAGGTTTTTGCGAGTATGGGAATAACGGACAAACCGCATTTTCTGCAATTCTTTTCACGAACGGACAAAACGTTACAACCGATCTACGAATTGGTTCGGCAGGGCAAAATGCCGCAATCTCAAGCCATTCTTGGCAAGATTATCAATGCTCTTTTTGTTCCTGAAGAGGAAGAGGGGGTTCGTCCGCAAGGTATTGACGGCAAAAACTTGCCGGAATTTGACAAGGTTCGTCAATATTTTGGTACATCCGGTTTCTATGGTGTTTCTGAAGAGAACGGATATTTCTTCAAAGGTTTTTTGCTCGAAAAAAAGAATGAAGAAGAAATCGGTCCCAATCGAAAAGCAGAAACAAAAAAAGAAGAACCGCCCATAAAACCCGCTGAACCGCAAAATGAAACGAAAAACGATCTAAAAAATGCAACGGAAAAAGAAGAACCGGTTGCAGAAAAAGAAGCGAAAAAATTCTGATTATTTCATTTTTTGTGGGGTTTCATTTTAGTAGTCAGTTGTTAGTTGTTAATTAAAATCCTTATTTTCCAAAAATACTCTTAGTAATCATTTTCCCTAGTCGCGCAGCGATGACATGATCGATATTATCGAACAAAATCTCTTTTGTCTCATTCCCTAAACTCCGCTTTTGATAATGCCGTCGCTGCGCGACTTGATGGTGGTTGGAGGGGCGTTGTCCGGCGGTTGCGCTGCGCTACACCGCCGGTTATGCGTCATGTCGTCGCTAACGCGACTAAAATAAAATTGTTGATGGCTCTTTCGTTTATCTTGTATTGTTCGTATGGGTCGTATCTCAAAAAAATGGTGGGGTAGAACAAGGGGCTTGCCCCCGAAGTGAACCGCTATTTACGGACGAAAACGGTTGCCGTCTCGTCGGGGGCAAGCCCCCGTCGCTAACGCAAGCGGAATATTTTTCTGTTACTTGACAAAGCCCCGTTTGTTTCGTTATACTGTTATCTGATTGAAATGGAGCAGCACGCTGGAGCCGGCATGTTGCGTTTTTTGGACGATCAAAAAAAATATTAACCCGCAAGATTCAGAAATGTCACACTCAACTTCCGAAACCGGACACGCCGTCAATGTTGCGAACTTCCGCAAACTCATCGAAGCCGTCGCCACAATGTCAGGCACTTACAACCCGACAAATCCACGCCTCACACTCAACGAATTGCAGATGTTGGAGAACAATGCCGTCGCGTCACTCGCCGAAGTCGATAACCACAAACCCGATTACCTCAACGCTATCGGCGAAAGAACCGCCGCATTTGAGCCGTT
>JAISQH010000118.1 GCA_031274385.1 Planctomycetaceae bacterium
GGTTGTAAATAAGGTTTTTTAGTCCCCACTCCCCACTTCCACTTCCACTAACTCTTGCGTTGATTTGCCGGATTCGGTATAATTCCCTGTTATAAAACATGTTGTCACGTGTTTTCCACTTAACCCATTTTGAACCATGACAAAACGTTTCGTTTTAGCAATAGTGTTTTTTGCTGTTGCGGTAACTATTTCTCACGCCCAAACTCCGAACACACATTCTCTGAAAGATGGCTCCATGACACACGGTTTCACACTTCAATGGACGCAGCCGGTTGACGAACTCAAAGCAGAAGCTCGAATGTTTCTTCACGAAAAATCCGGTGCCCCACTCCTTTACCTTTCCTGCAATGATGACAACAAAGTCTTTTGTATTGCGTTTCGCACACCGCCAACAGATAGTTCAGGCATTGCTCATGTCATGGAACACTCTGCGCTTTGCGGTTCCGAAAAGTTTCCGTCGAAAGAGCCGTTTGTCGATTTGCTCAAAGGTTCGCTCCAAACGTTTTTGAACGCTTTCACGTCGGATGACCGGACAATGTATCCTGTCGCCAGCCGGAACGATAAAGATTTTCTGAATTTAATGAACGTTTATCTTGACGCCGTTTTTTTTCCGAACGTGAAAAAAATCCCCGAAATTCTCATGCAGGAAGGTTGGCATTACGAAGTCGATGAGGAAACCGGCAACTTAACGTACAACGGTATTGTCTATAACGAAATGAAAGGCGTTTATTCTTCGCCGCAAAGCGTTTTGTACCGGACTATTCAAAAATCAATGTATCCCGATTCGACGTACGCCAACGATTCCGGCGGTAATCCCGACAATATCCCCGAATTGACACAAGAAAAATTCACCGCGTTTCACGACAAATTTTATCATCCGTCAAACTCCATGATTTATCTGTACGGGAACGGAAATATCGAAACGCATCTCGAATTTCTTGATAAAGAATATTTGAGCCGGTTCGTAAAACAAACAGTTGACGCCAAAGTGAAACCGCAACCCGCTTTCGACCAACCGAAAGAGATAACAGCGGAATATTCGGTTGATTCGGGCGAATCGGTTACTGAAAAGACCTTTTTGAGCATGAATTATCTTTTGCCGACCGACTTGGAAAACGTGAAACGCAGTTACGGTTTGGACTTGCTGACGTATATTCTTGTTGGCAGTGAAGCCGGTCCTCTCAAACGGGCGTTGCTCGATGCGGGAATCGGACTTGATGTGAGTTGCTCGCTTGACAGTTCGATCTTGCAGCCGTGTTTTTCGATTGTCGTGCAAAATTCCGACCCCGAAAAGAAACAGAAATTTCTCGATGTTCTGGAAACAACTCTGAAAAAACTGGTTGCCGAAGGAATTGACCGCAAAATTATCGAAGGCGCAATCAACCGCACGGAATTTATGTTGCGCGAGTTTCAGGTTTCCGGTTTCCCGAAGGGGCTTGTGTTGAACATGAATATTCTCGAATCATGGGCTTACGGCGGCGATCCGCTCAAACATCTACGATTCGAACCGATTTTGAAAAAAATCCGTGACGGTGTGCCGAATAATTTCTTTGAAAACCTGATTCAAAAATATCTTCTCAGCAATCCGTCACGCGGTTTCGTCATGCTGAAACCGAAACAAGGACTCGAAAAAGAAAACGCCGATAAACTCGTTACCAAACTTGCCGAAATAAAAAACTCGCTCTCCGAACAGCAACTCAATGAAATTAAGAAACAACAACAAATTCTTCTCAAACGCCAGTCCACACCGGATAAACCGGAAGATGTTGCGAAAATTCCGCAGTTGACTCTCTCCGATGTTGATAAAAAAGCGGAGGAAATCCCGTTCAAAATTGATGACTCAACAAAAATGTCCGTAACGAATGTCAATGTCGATACGAATAAAATTGTTTATGTAACGACTTTGTTCGAAGAAATTCCGTGGCATCACAATCCGAGTGTTCTTTCGTTTCTTTCTGACGTGATTGGCAGGCTTGATACGGAAAAATATTCCTACGCCGATTTGAGCAGTGAAATTGATCTGCATACCGGCGGAATCAGTACGGGACTTTCTGTTATGTCAATCAAAGGACAGCCGGAGATATTCAATTTACGTTTTTCCGCCAAAGTAAAAACAACGTTACCGAAATTGGAAAAAGGTCTCGAACTTATTCATGAAATTTTATTTCGTACCAAATTTGACGACAAAGCCCGGCTCAAAGAAATTATCCAAGAGCAACGGGTCGGGATGGAACAGGCGTTGATGTCGCAGGGACAACGTTTCGCCCAAATGCGGGCAACATCGTATTTTTCAAGACTCAGCAAATTCAGGGAACAAAGCGGCGGCATTGAATATTATCAATTTCTCGTTGACCTTGAAAAGAATTTCGATGAAAAAGCGGATCAATTTATCGGGCAATTGAAAATGTATGTTGATAGTTTGTTCTCTGTCTCAAATGGAAAAATAATCGTAACCATCGACAAAGAACAATTTGAAACGGTTAAACCGGTTCTCGAAAAATTTGAATCCTGGCTTCCGCCTCAACCGGAAATAGAGTGGAACATTGAGCAGGCTCCGTTGAATATCGAACAATTGAACGAGGCGGTGATTATTCCGAGCCGTGTTCAATACGTTGTGAAATCGGCGGATTATCGGAAGTTGGGATTTGACTATTCCGGCAAGATGCTTGTTCTGACCAATATTTTGCGTACCGGTTATCTTTGGAACAATATTCGGGTTCAGGGTGGTGCTTACGGCGGCGGTGTTTCTGTTGACCGGAGCGGCGTCTTTTCGTTCTGGTCGTACCGCGACCCGCACTTGAAACGAACAGTGGACGTGTACGAAGGCGTTGCAGATTATCTCGAAAAATTAGAACTTTCCGACGAGGAATTAACCAAAGCAATTATCGCAACAATCGGAAGTCTCGACAAACCGTTGACGCCAAACGACAAAGGAAACCGAGTGGCGTCGATGCAACTGTCCGGCTTGACGCAAGACGATATTCAAAAAGAACGCGAAGAAGTTCTTTCAACAACAGTTGAAGACCTTAGAAAATTCGCCCCAATGTTCCGCGAAGGACTCAAACAGAACAATATTTGCGTCTTCGGAAATGAGGAAAAACTCAAAGAAGATCAAAATCTGTTCAAAAATACAATCCGACCAATTGAGTAATTTTTCTGATTGTTTCGGATTTTGTGGGACATGATTTTTGCAGGTATTCCGGGATTCGCCCCGCAAGGGGCAACATAAGCCAGCCCACCGCAACGCGGTGGGTTACGATTTTCCAATATCCATCGCCCTGAAAGGGCAGAATAGGAAAGAGATTCTTCTTAATTTTATATTGCCCTTTCAGGGCGTCGTTGTTGATGGAGATTCCCAGACCCACCGCGTTGCGGTGGGCTGGGTTATCACGCCCTTTCAGGGCTGGGAT
>JAISQH010000137.1 GCA_031274385.1 Planctomycetaceae bacterium
GCTGGTTTGTCAAACCGGCATTGACCATCGTTTCCGAATCAACATACGGCGGATTTCCGATCACGACATCGAATCCGCCTTTCTTAAAAACGTGCGGAAATTCCTTGTGCCAGTCGAATGCTTTTTCGGGATCGATTTTCGGATCGGAAATTAACGAGTTGCCGCATTTGATATTTTTATCAAGAAAATTTAACTTACGATTTGGTTTTGCTGTGCGCAGCCATAACGCTAATTTTGTTATCTCAACACTCTCCTCGTTTATATCAACTCCAAAAAGATTGTTGTTCAAAATTTCATTGGTCACATCAAGAGGATCAACTGGAAGTCCTTGAATCTTCGCTTCTATTTCGTCAATGAAGTGATGTTCGCGCAACAAAAAGTCAAACGCTTCATTAAGAAACGCCCCGCTGCCGCAAGCAGGATCACAAATCGTTAACGTTAAAAGCCAGTTACGATATTCTTGGAATTTTTCCAATATTAACGATTTTGACTCGTCAGTAATTCCAATCTCCGCCTTTTTATCGTTGCATAATTTTCCGAGTGTATTTTCAACAATGTACGATGTAATCTGTTGCTCCGTGTTAAAAATCCCGTCACGTTTACGTTTCTCTTTGGTATTTAGTGACGCGGGAATTTCGTTGTTGAGAGCAATTTTAATTTGTTCGCGGATTTTATCATCGTTGCCGGAATTTCCGTACTGATTATGAGCCGCGCGGATTTTTTCTGCGCTTGGTTCAATAGGCTTTGGAAGGATGGCGTATTGAAACATGTTGCGTTTGTTTGGGAAACCCGGTTCGCGTTGGTCTGTATCAGTAATATTGGCAACAGTTTTTATTTTTGTATTCCTCCGGCAATGGCGGGAATGAGCATAATGGTATCGCCCGGTTTGACAGCCGCAGCAATACCGTTTATGGAACGAATATCCTCGTCGTTCAAATAAACGTTGACAAAACTGCGTAATTTTTCCTCTTCGTCAAAGAGATGCCGTTTCAAATCGGCATAATTTTTTGTCAGTTGCCGCAGCGCCTCGTCAACAGTCGCCGCCTCGACAACGACTTCGGAAAGACCATCAGTAAAAGTACGCAATGCAGTCGGAAGTTGAATTGTTACAGACATGGTGGTTTGGAGTTTGGGATTAGGGGTTTGTGGTTTGTGGTTTGGGGTTTGTGAATGGTGAATACAGACAATTTAGTTTTTTGTTGTGAAAAATGCGAAAGATTTTTTATAAACTATTGAAACATTAACATAAAATTGTTGTCATATTTATAATATTACAAAAAAAATTCTTCTTTATCGTTATTTGTTTTCTACAATCAATTCTTCGTTGAATTGAGATCGATCATTTTGTAATTCCCAACTGGTCATTTTTTCGGCATTGCCCAGAGCAACAGCGACAATAATGTACGAATAGACAGGCAACGCGTGTTCCAAATCATATTGTGACGGTTTTGCCGGATGATCAGGATGCGAATGGTAAAATCCGATAATATCCAGTCCTGATTTTCGTGCCGTTTTTTCGCAATGTAAAAACTCTTCCGGTCGAATCAGAAACCGATTGTGTTTCGCTTCCGGTTCACGCATGTTCGAAATGGATAAAATATGATGCGCTAATTTTTGACCGTTCTCAAACTGTCCCAAAATGGCACCGCAACATTCGTTCGGATATTCCGTTTCAGCATGACGATTGATTTCAAGTTGTTGTTGCTTTGTTATGATTATCATTGCAGGCTGAAAATGAAAGATGAACGCAATATATTTTCGTAATAATTTTTGTAATAATTTTAATTTCACAATTTAATCCCAAAGTTCGTCACTCAAATACCGAAATCCGCTGTCGCAAAGAATTGTAACAACAACGTCGTCTGAGGTGAGTGTTTCAGCCAGTTTCACAGCAGCCAAAACATTCGCGCCGGAACTGATGCCAACAAATAATCCTTGTTTTTTCGCAAGTTCCCGCGTCATAGTTCGGGCATTTTCTGTTGTAATATCGATCTGCCCGTCAAATAACGATGTATCGTAAAAACCGGATTTGATTGTTGTTTCAGTATGTCTCATTCCTTCAAGACCGTGCAACGGCGAAGCAGGCTGTATTGGAATTGTTTTGATTGCTGGATTTAATTCTTTCAAGCGCCGTGCTGTTCCGATAAAGGTTCCCGACGTTCCCATTCCCGCAACAAAATGTGTGATTTTGTGTTCTGTCTGCTCCCAAATTTCAGGTGCGGTTCCGTTGTAATGCGCCTTCCAGTTTTCAGGATTATTGTATTGGTCGGTGTAAAAATAAATGTTCGGATTTTCAACCGCCAGTTGTCGGGCTTTGAGCAAGGCACCATCGGAACTTTCAAGCGGATTTGTTGCAATAATCTCCGCATGATAGGCGTTCAAGACCCGTTTTCGTTCCTTGTTGGCGTTGGCAGGAAGACACAAAACAACCCGATAACCAAGCACCGCACCAAACATCGCCAACGCAACACCGGTATTGCCGCTGGTAGCGTCAAGAATGGTTTTGTCCTTCGTCAGCCTGCCGGTTTGGATTCCGTCAAGAAGCATTGCCTTCGCGGCGCGATCCTTCACCGAACCACTCGGATTCAAAAATTCCGCTTTCGCAAAAATTCTACCGCCCGAACACCCCTCAAACAACGGAATCAACGGCGTTTTCCCCACTGCATCTAAAATCGTCATGGATAATTCATAAAATTGATGGTACCTGTCTATTTTGTTTTTCAAGATTGCGCGCAAAGACGCAAAGAATTTCAAGGTTAGTTTTAACTTGCACTGTTTTTGAGCGTGTTTATTTTTAATTTTATTCA
>JAISQH010000165.1 GCA_031274385.1 Planctomycetaceae bacterium
TGTGCCATCATACGCATTGAAATAATTTGTATCTAAATCAATATTAATACAGGGCAACCGCAAGGGTTGCCCCTACAATAAACGCATTGAAATAGACCAAACGATTTATTAAAATAGACAGTTACGTTTTATATTGTCTTCTTTTTGGTTACGGAACAAGTTTCGTTTTTTTTTTTGGTGTCAATATTCAACTCGCGGGCAAGCGTGGTATTTTCCCAAGCGTCCGGTTCTTCACCTTTTTGCCGGAACTTCGGTTTAAAATCTTGTTCAGACAATATGTTATACTCATGACACTTTTGGGTGAATAGGGAGGCAAAAAGATGAACACGATTTTGTTTCCCAAAACCCATAGCAGCGTTGCCATTTTGAGAGTAAAATGGGGCAATTCAAGTACGAGGACACAGTATAACCTCCCAATTGTAACTACCCCAACCGCTATTTCCCAATCCCAAACCAGTCATGAGATTTCGAAAAATCATTGCTCCGTATTATCGTCAACTTCTGTTTGTTGTTGCGGCGTTTGCTATTATGGTTTCTGCAAGTTACTGGTATGTTCGTTCGATTGTCCGGCATCAGATCGAAATCAATGTCAATGAAATCATGACTTCTTCCCGTGCCAGAGTTCGGGCATTGTTTGCTGAAACGGAAATTATTTTGGACAATACTGTTTTTTCCGTCGAACAAATGATTGAAAAAAACGAATCTCAAGCGAATTTCGCGTTGTTTTTCCGGGCTCTTTCCGAACGTTTTCTCACTCCCGAACAACAGAAACATTTTGCTTTCAACGGAGTTTATGGTTTTATTCACGGCGAATACATTGACGGTACAGGTTGGCAACCGGACTCAAACTTCAATCCGCAATCTCGTCCCTGGTACATCGGGGCAGTGCAAAATAAAGGAAAAATTCATTACACCAATCCCTACCTCTCCGCTAAAGACGGTCAAATCATCATTTCCGTTTCACGTCAGGTTTTCACGAAGCAAGGCGACGAATTTGGAGTCATTGCCATCGAATTTGACATCAACACGCTTTCCGATTATGTCAAAGAATTGCGTGTTGCGGACGGCGGATACGGAATTCTTCTGGACGAAAAGTTGGTCATCGTCACTCATCGCAATACGGCGTTGTTGGGACAATCGTTGTTTGAAATCGGCGGCGGTTGCAAAATTCTTGCCGAAAAAATTCAAAACGGAGAAGAAATTGTCGCAACAAGATTAACCGATTACGAAGGAACCGAAATTGTTGTGAGCGTTTGGAAACTCTTTAACGGTTGGTATATTGCTTCGATTGCGCCGGTGTCGAATTACTATAAAGAAATCCGTTCGATGGGAATTGTTCTTTTACTTTTGGGATTTTCGCTCATGTCGATTCTTTGCTTTCTTCTGATTCGGCTTTACACTGCCAAAGAGACCGCGCATGAACAAAACCAAAGCAAATCAACCTTTTTAGCCAAGATGAGCCACGAAATCCGAACGCCGATGAATGCGATTGTCGGCATGTCGGAATTGATTTTGCGAGACGGTGATTCGTTGCCGTCCCCAATCCGTAAATACGCGATTGGTATCAAGCAAGCCAGCGCGAATCTCCTGTCCATTATCAACGACATTCTCGATTTCTCGAAGATCGAATCAGGCAAACTCGAATTGGTTTTTGGCAAGTACATGCTTTCTTCGTTGGTGAGTGATACGATCAATATTATCCGTTCACGCTTGCGCGAGAAATCTCTTTATTTTGTTGTCAATATTGACGGCAAGATACCGAATTGCTTGTTTGGCGATGTGGTTCGGGTTCGGCAGATTCTTTTGAATCTTTTGACCAACGCCGTTAAATACACCAACGAAGGCGGAATCTCCCTGACAATCACCGGCGAAACCATTAAAAAAACAGACGAAGATTCGCCGGAAAGAATCAATACCATTCATGAAGTTGTCTTGACCATGACCATCGCCGATACGGGAATCGGTATTCAGGAAAAAGATAAAGACAAACTTTTCGGAGATTTTGTTCAATTAGACCTTGCCACCAACAAAGGAGTGGAGGGAACGGGTTTGGGATTGGCGATTACGAAAAATCTTGTCCGGTTGATGGGCGGCGGGATAACATTCGAGAGTTTTTACGGACAGGGAAGCACGTTCACTGTTGTTTTGCCTCAGCGGTTTGAAGGCGATGACCGGTTTGCAACCGTTCAAAACCCGGAAGAAAAATCGGTACTTGTTTATGAAACGCGTTCTGTTTACAAAAATTCAATTGCGGAAGCACTCGAAAATCTCGGCGTTCGTTACAAACTTGCGGAAGGGCAATCCGCTTTCTTTGAGGAATTGCAACATTTTTCTTATTCCTTTATTTTTCTGTCTTCGTTTGCTTATGAGGGCGTGAAAGGGTTTATTGAAAAGCATGAAAAGCAAACGCAAAATCACTCTGTCAAGGTTGTTTTACTTGCGGAAGACGCGGAACAGATTCACGGAGATACGGTTCAATGTTTAGTTTTGCCGGCGCACACGTTGTCGATTACCAATTTGCTTAATAATGTTCCCGATCTTAGCGGTTACGAAGACGATCACGCCATGCGGGCGCGGTTTCGTGCGCCGACGGCACGGATTTTGGTTGTGGACGACATCAAGGTGAATCTGAGTGTGGCGGAGGGGTTGTTGTTACCTTATGAGATGCAGATGGATTTTTGCACGGACGGATTGGAGGCGATTGCTCTTGTTAAAAAGAACGAATACGATTTGGTGTTTATGGATCACATGATGCCGGAAATGGACGGAATCGAAGCAACCACGCAAATCCGGCAACTTGAAGGCGAACGATTCAAAACCATGCCGATTATTGCCTTGACTGCCAACGCTATTTCGGGAATGAAAGAGATGTTCCTTCAAAACGGCATGAACGATTTCCTTCCGAAGCCGATAGAAATAACGAAGTTGAACGCGATGCTTTCGAAGTGGATTCCTACTGCCAAGCAGGAACGGAAATCCGAAGAAGCCATTCCCAATACCGACTCCCGCAACACGGAACCCCGCAACACGGAACCCCGCGATACGGGAACCCATAGTATGGGAACCCGTAGTACGGGAACCTGCGACGGCGAATTCCATGTCCTCGAGCCGGTGTTCCGAATAGAAGGCGTGGACACTAAGACGGGAATTCTTCGAACCGGCGGAACACCGGAAGCCTACCGCAAAGTGCTTCGTCTTTTCATGGACGATGCCGCAGCAGGAATAAAAACAATCAACTCTTCACTTGATAACACTGATTTGAAACGATATACGATTTGTGTTCATGCGTTGAAGAGTGCGTTGGGGTCAATTGGAGCCGCGAATTTATCGGAAAAAGCGGCGGCGTTGGAAACAGCGGGAAAAAACAGCCAAACCGAGTTTCTTCAGAAGAACACCGGTCATTTTGTTCGGGAGCTTGAATTGTTGTTGGAAAATATTGCGGTACATTTTCACGGCGAGACCATGTTACCGGACGAAAACGAGACAGAGGAACAACAAAAGAACTTGATTTCCGAACTGGCAAGATTGAAAACTGCTCTTGAAACAATGGATGTTGGGACAGTTGACACGATTCTGACTGAGTTGCAATCAAAAAATCGGGGGCGTCAGACGCAAACATTGTTGGCAGAAATTGCGAAAAATATTCTCCTTTTCGAATATGATCATGCCATTGCCTTAATTGATAAAAGATTAAACGCAAACGAAATTACCGTCCCAAAATAACATTCGCTCCAAATATACGGTTACGGTTATTTTGGAATGACCCCGTTGGAGTCAGATGGAAAATGGCGTCTTTTCTATCTGACCCCGTAGGGGGGTCAAGTGCGAGAGAAATCCGAACGATGAAGTGCAAGAAAGTTGTCCTTGGTCGTTCGAAATTCGCTTGCACTTGACCTATAAGTGTTACAATAGCCGAGATGGGTAAAATTGTCTGAACTTTGATTAAATTGATTAACTGGTCGAGTTGATTTTTTGATTATTTAATTGCCTGAACAGGATTAGAAGGATTGGTAGTATTAACAGGATTTTGTTAACGATTAAAATAATCCAGATAATCATTAAATCCTTTCAATCTTATTCTAACAAAAATCAACTAAATCAAAGTTCAGACCATTTTAATCAAATGCCAAAACATCGTATTGTCGTAACAATTCGCTATTACTCAAAGAACTCTCTTGTTTGGCATCATCACAATCGGCTAACAATTTTGCGGCTTTTTGTTTCAATGCCTTTGCTTTATCGTACTCCCGCTGAACCGAGTCAACCGCTGCATTGTAACGGTGAATCGCAGTGGCTACGGCACGTTCGTAAGTCATTTCCGCAGAGGACAAAACTTGTTTCGCTTCCGCCTTAATCGTTTTCGCATCTTCCAATAAAACAGATGTTCGTTCCCGTAACCGTTTTACCCGATATTGTTGACACGGTTTTTCTTCTTGCCGTTACTGTTCTTGTTGCGATTTCTTTCGGAATATTCAGGGACATACAAATCATCAATCGTTCCATGCCGATGAATAGTAACTGTCTATTTTGTTTTTCAAGTTTGCGCACAAAGGCACGAAGAACACAAAGAGGATGTTTTAGTTTTGGCAACAGATTTTACAGATTTAACAGATTCGTTTTTTATAAAAATTTGTTCAATTTGTTCAATCTGCATAATCTGTTGACAATAATGAAACAAGTCGATTTATTTTTCGTTGCGAATAAAGACAAAAAAGACGCAAAGAAAATCGATCCGTTTAGAATCAAAACCTTCGTCTTCTTTGCGCCTTTGTGCGAAACATTAAAAAACAAAATAGACAGTTACCAAGCATCGTTTGTATTCCGAAATTCTCAATACTCATTCCGCTATAGAGTTCCAACAAAACCCGTATTGCGGTTCGATAATTGCTGTAATCAGAACTCCCGTAACGCTTTTGGGCGTAGTCAAGGAACGCAACTGATAAAGTGTCAAGCGTGACCTTCCCAACAGATTGCGTGGGGTTACGATGCCACGCCGCCCACTCCGCAACATAACGCGCGTAATTCTGTTTGGCTTCTTCACTGCCATACTTGCCAAGATAAATGCGTTGCCCATGAATCCGAACAAACGCTGTGCCACCATTGTTGCCCATTTTGGGCGGTTGCGAAGATGATTTTGCTCTTGTCATAATTTTGCCCTTATCAATACACAAAAAGATGTGTTGTAGAACAAGAGGCAAGCCCCCATCGCTAACACTGCACTGGCTACTGGCGACTAAAATCTTGCCCCACACAAAAAATGAAATCATTAGGAATTTTTACGCTTTGAGTTGCAATTAGTCCTGTTTTGGGTAAAATCTGGTGATGGATGTGAAGTCTTTGACTTTTTTTGTTTGATACTATTCCTTCTTTAACCTTATCGGGTCGGAATATTTTCAACTGATTTCCCCTCACATTTAACATTTTACGACAATGAAACGACGTGATTTTCTCGGAATGGCGGCACTCAGTGCCGGTACATTGGCATTAGGTTCGGTTTCTGCGCAGGAAACAGCTAAAAAATCGAACGATCCCGCCGCTTGGGTGCAACTAACCAAAGAGGTCAAATGTTCCCGTATCGGTTTTGGAACCGGTATGCGCGGCAGCCAACGGGCTTCGGATTTAACCCGAATGGGTTGGTCAAAAGGAATTGAATTACTCCAATTCGCTTATGATCATGGAGTTCGGTTTTTTGATTGTGCCGATCTTTATGGTACTCATTTTATTGTTGCTGAAGCCATGAAAGGCAAAGCACGCGACAGTTATGTTCTCGGAACGAAACTCTGGTTGTTACCCGGCGGCATCCCGGAACAGGAACGACTCAGCCCTGAACAAACCGTCCCTCGTTTTTTGCGTGAATTAAAGACTGATTATATTGATCTGGTTCAGATTCATTGTATGACGGACGGAAATTGGAGTGCCAAAAACGAAGATGCGATGGCAAGTTTGGCAAGGCTCAAAGAAAAAGGCGTGATTCGCGCTCACGGTGTCAGCACACACTCAAACGCCGCCGTTGAACATGCCGCCAAAACAACATGGTGCGACACAATTCATGTCCGAATTAATAGCGAAGGAATGAATATGGACGGTCCCAAAGATGATGCGGCTAAACGAGTGGAGGAGGGAGTTCGGGCGATTCAATCGGCACACGATGCCGGAAAAGGGATTATTGCCATGAAGGTTCTCGGCGAAGGCAAAATGTCCGGTAATTTCGAGTTGCGGAAAAAATCGACCAATTTCGTCAAAAATCTCGATTGCGTGGACGTGATGATCGTCGGTTTCACCGAAAAACAACACGTTACCGAATTCCAAAATCTAGTTAATAGTTAGTAGTGAATAGTGAATAGTGAATAGTGACGCAAGCGGAAACAACAATTGTCGTACTATTCACTATCAACTATCAACTATCAACTATCAACTATTAACTATTAACTATTAACTAACAAGAGCAACTGACATGAATGGTTACGAAAGAATTCGGGCAACTTTGGAACGACAACCAACTGATTGTTTGGCATTTATGCCGATTACGATGATGTTTGCTGCTGACCGGATTGGCATTTCTTACGGTCAATACACCGCTGATTACCGGTTTCTTGTGGATGCTCAATTAGAGACGGCGCGGCAATTTGATATTGACCATGTTTCTTGTATTAGCGATCCGGCGCGAGAGACGGCGGATTGTGGCGGGTCGATTCATTATTTTGATGACCAACCGCCTGCTGTTGACGAGTCCAACGCATTTCTTCTTGACAAATCCCGGCTGAAAACGCTTACGATTCCTGATCCTCTTCGGGCGGGCAGCCGAATGAATGATCGGGTTCAGGCGGCTCGGTTGTTTGCGGAAAAGGTTAAGGGTGAACGGTTTATTGAAGGTTGGGTTGAGGGACCTTGTGCGGAAGCCGCCGATCTTCGGGGAATTAACAATCTGATGACTGATTTTATAGATGATCCGCAATTTGTGCAGGAATTATTTGAGTTCAATGTCCGTATGGCAACTGTTTTTGCCCAAGCGCAAATTAAGGCGGGTTGTGATATTATTGGAATTGGCGATGCGGCGGCGTCGTTGGTGGGACCTCGATTTTACAAAAACGTGGTGTTTCCGTTCGAAAAGCAACTTGTTGAGAATATTCACGCAGCCGGTTGCCGTGTTCGGTTGCATATTTGCGGCAATATCAACCGAAGCCTGACGGATATTGGTCAACTTGGTTGTGATTTAGTTGATCTTGATTCGATGGTTCCGATTGACAAAGCACGAAAAGAAACCGGAGCCAATCAAATTTTGGATGGGAATCTTGACCCGGTCAAAGTTTTGCGTAATGGAACGCCGGAACAAATTCAAGCGGTGTTATCGGAGTGTTTCCGTCAGGCGGAGACGAATTATATTGTTGGTGCGGGTTGTGAGGTACCTCGTGACACGCCGCACGAAAATCTCCGGGCAATGCACGATTTCGCCCGACAAAACCGTCCCCTTGTTCCATTGTAAAGAGTGATTATAATGGCGATGATTTGTTGGGGTAGGTGATTTATTTTGGAGGGTAAGCGAATGGCTAGCGGCCTCATTGGAAATGAGGTGTCTCGAAAGGGATTGCGGGTTCGACTCCCGTGCCCTCCGCTTTTAATACGGAAATCTGCAATAAACTTTTCGTAGTGCTGAACGGCATTATTATCTTTATATTTTATTTACATTTTCAGATATAACCTTTTCCCAAAGTGTAACTTTATCTTTTAGCAAACGCGGAATTTGTAATTTATAGGGGCAACGTTCCATACAAACACCACATTCAATACAAGTACGTGCCTTTTCTATACTGTTATTTGTTACTTTTATTGCCTGTTCAAGGGGCATACGCTTTATGAAACTTTCCACAGTCAATACATAACTTATTCCTATGCCTTTAGGGCATAAATCCAAATGATTTAAAAACGTTTTTTTATCTATCGCTGTTGATTTTGACGCGATTACCAAACTTTCTCGTTTGATACCCTTAATTGCCTCTCCGATTTTTTCTTCGCTGTTGCTGTAAGCATTGGCGGTATCAATAAAATTAATCCCCAAGTCAATAACACCACGTACAACATCAACAGATTCTGCCATTGAAAGACGCTGAATGGGAATTCCGCCAAATCCAACCCTGCTCACCATGAGACCTGTTTTTCCAAAACGTATCTTTTCCATGAAAATATCCTAAATCTGCACTTTCCAAGTTTTTTTTCAATAAAAAACGCTTGATCTGTGATGTTACAATCCGATGGTCCACTGGCAAATCATTGCCAATTGTCACTCATTTGTCAAATATGAAACGCATAAGCGGCAGACATTGCCGGTATCGTTTTATGTAAATACTGTCCACGAAAACTTATAATTGGACGGTAAATCATGCA
>JAISQH010000164.1 GCA_031274385.1 Planctomycetaceae bacterium
ATTTTTCGTGAAATTTCGTGTTTTTCGTGGTAGAATCCCACAAATGGATAACTTGATGCGAAAAAGGTATTCGTTTGACTCTTTGCGTCTTTGCGCGCAAAATAAAATAGACAGTTACTTTAGAAGTTCCCTGATGATTTCGAATTTTGTGAAGACTCCACAAAATCCGAAATCATCAGTTTTATTCCAGCACGGCGAGAGCAATCTCAATTCGTCCGAACGGAGCACTCACCTGAACGCCGCAAACACGATGACGTACCGCCTCAATCATTTCACGGGCAATGTCAATGCCAACAGCTAATTGTTCCTCTTTGGGACGTTTTGAAACCGCTTGCATTCGGTTCATGGTTTCGTTCGGAACAATCACACCGGGAACCTCGTTTTGCATAAATTCCGCGTTACGATAACTCGCCAGGGGCCAAATCCCCGCAAGTATCGGAATCGGACAATCACCAATCGCGTCCAAAAATGAAAGCAACGCATTCGGATCAAATACCGGTTGCGTAATCGCAAATTCGGCTCCGGCATCAATCTTCATGCGGAACCGCTCTAATTCCCGCTTCCGATCAAGCGAAGTCGGGTCTAACCCAACCCCAATCACCGCACGTGTCGGCGTCAGTGCTTGTCCGCCAAGATCAACGCCGCGATTCAACCGCCGTTGCACCGCCACCATTCCAATTGAATCCGTATCGAAAACTCCGGTCGCATCAGGATAACCCCCAAGCTTCGGCGGATCACCGGTTACAAAAAGCATGTTGCGGATACCGAACGCCGCACAACCAAGAATGTCCGCCTGCATTCCAATCAAATTGCGGTCACGGCAACAAAAATGAAGAATCGGCTCAATACCCGCTTCTTGAAGAATCCGTTGCGCCAACACCAACGGCGAAATACGGGAACTTGCCCTAGGTCCATCCGGCAAATTAATCGCGTCAATTCCGTGACGGTAAAGTTTCCGGCTTTTTTCGATAGACTCCGTCAAATCGTAACCGCGCGGCGGAACCAGTTCGACCGTCGTAACCCAGTCACGCCGGGCAAGTTTCCATGATAATCGGGATCGGTCTTGGAAAGGCGTTTCCGGTTGCTCTTCCACCTCCGGCTGCGCTGTATGAAGAATCGTTTTAGCAGCCCGCCCTTTGGCAAGCGGCTTAATCATCTTGGCAACCTCCCGAATATGATCCGGCGTCATTCCACAACAACCGCCAACAGCCGCAACTCCAAGATTGGCAAGACGCATCGCGTAAGTCGCCACATATTCCGGCGAACAATAATAAATCTGACGCCCTTCAAATTCTTTGGGCGTTCCGGCGTTGGGCTGAACAATCAACGGCAAATGCGTGATTTTCACCGCTTCTTCTGCCGCTTGCAAAAGCCCCTCAGGACCAACTCCGCAATTCATGCCAAACGCAATCGGCTGCGCAAAATGATTCGGAATCGGAGCAAGAAGCCGCGCAATCGGTTCACCGGACACCGACTCCTTGTCCTCAACAACCGTACACGACAAAACAAAAGGAATATTCGGACGTTTCAGCATAGTCCGCGCGGCACGTTCCATCGCCTCACGGGACGGCTGCGTCTCAAACAAAATAAAATCAACCCCATTGCCGGAATCCCAAAGCGGATCAACTTGTTCGAGAATCATGGTTTCAAGTTCCGTTTCCGTGTAAGTTCCCGACGGAATCGGACCAATTGAACCGGCAACAAACAACGAATCAGAAGAAGAATCGCTGCCCGGTGCGTTGGAACCGGATAACGCAATCTTTCGGGCAATCCGCACTCCGGCTCGGTTGATTTCGGCAAGCCGGTCAGCAAGACCGTATTTTTCCAACGTAGGACGGTTGGCTCCAAACGTGTTGGTGGTCAAAACATCCGCTCCGGCTTCGCGGTAATCCGTCAGAATCTCTTCAATCAGGTGCGGATCCGTCAGATTGAGTTCGTCAAAACAACGATTCGTAAAAACATGGTGCCGATAAAGTTCGGTTCCCATCGGACCATCGAAAACAAGAAGCCGTTGATGAATCGCCTCCGAAAACGTAATAGACATTTTATTAGTTGAGAGTTGAGAGTTGATAGTTGAGAATTAATATTCATTCATGTTTTCAATTGAACGAATTTATCGAAGGAATTTATCGAAGGAATTTGCCGTTTGTTCACTTATTTTTAATATTCTACGTTGAAAACGTGAATTTTCAAGACCGGTCGTCGACCGTCATTTTGGGTATGTCCCGCTATTTTTTTAATGCGGATTTAATGTTGGCGTTTTGGGGGGCGTTTTTTTTTGCGTTTCTTTTTTTTGCATTTTTGGTTTTCGGATAATCGCATCACTTGAAATGTCCAATCAACCCATGTTATAATGCCACAGTTATGTTTGGGTTAGTGCCAGTAAATAAATAAAGGATTCGTTTTATCATTTACCGCCGGTGGTAAAGGGATTAAACCCGAAGGCACGTTCCGGCTAAATTCATACGCCATTCATACGCCTTTAGCGTAGGTTGGCAAACGTAACAAATTGACTTTGAAACGTCAATCGTGAATGACTTATTATTTTACAGTTCCTTACAAGTGACCTGGTTCATTTCATCACCTTTTTCAAAAAACGTTCACCGTGTCTGAAATTATTCCTTCCGATACTTCGTTGGCAGTCCTGTTGCTTCAAGAATCAAGCGAACCCTTTGTTGTCATCAATGTTCACACGTTTCGTGTTTTGTGGCACAATCACGCATTCCGTTCTGCCCTCTGGGCTCCCGATGCGGAAGAAAGATGTTCGCCGTTGGAAGCACTGATTCAAAGTCAAGAAAAAGTACAATTGCTGTTGCATCTCGCCCAAACGAAACAAAAACTGCCCGGCGAAATCATGCACTTTCGGCATGAAACGGAAACATGGCAGGGTGAGATTTCCGCTGTTGCCGTTCAGTGGGAGCAAAAACGCGGAATCGCTTTCGTCTTCAAAGGAAATGTCAAAGCCGATGCCAAGATCGAAGCGATGGAAAAACAAGAATCGCTCTTAAAACAGCATAACCAAGCCCTCATAACGCTCAATAAACATCCGGCAATGATCGAGGGAAATCTTCCCGAAGTCGCAAAACTCATCGCCCGAACCACGTCGCGAACACTCGGAACCGTGCGCTGCGGCGTTTGGGAGTTCAAAAACAACGCTCTGCACAACATTACGATGTACACCCACGCAACCGATTCTTTTTCGGTTGAAGACATTTTCGATGTCAGCGACTATCCCGATTATGTCGAACTCCTGCATACTCAACGGAATATTCTTATTATTGACACGGAAAATGATAAGATTCTGCCCGGCATGGCGGCGACCTACAGTTTGGGCGGTATCCGTTCGCTTCTTGATTGTCCGATTCGGGTTTCCGGCGAACTGTTCGGCTGCGTCTGCATCGAACACGCCGGTCTGCCGCGGCACTGGACACTGGAAGAGCAACTTTTCGGTGCTTCCGTTGCGGACTTCGTTGCGATTGCCATTGAAGCCGCTCGCCGTCAGGAAAGCCAACGCCGCATGGAAACGCTCGTTGCCAACCTGCCCGGTATGGCGTTCCGATGCCTGAACAATGCGCCTGACTACACAATGCAGTATGTCAGCATTGGAATCAAAGACATCGTCGGATACGAACCGGATGATTTGATCAATAACAAACGGATTACGTTTTTCGACTTGGTTCATCCCGATGACAAGGCGAAACTGATGGAAGACAATGCCGAAACGCTTTATGTCGGTCAGCCGCTGGAAACAATGTACCGCTGGATTCATAAAAATGGCAGTATCCGGTGGGTTTGGGAACGGAGCCGGGTCGTCGAAGTTGATCCCGCCAATCCGAATTTCAGTATCTCAGAAGGGTTCGTTACGGATATTACCGAACGGCGGCGGTTGGAAGCCGCCGAAGAAGCCAGCCGGGCAAAAAGCGAATTTCTCGCCAATATGAGCCACGAAATCCGAACGCCAATGAATGGGGTCATCGGATTGGCGGATCTTCTTTCCAATACTTCGCTGACAAATTTGCAATCGCAGTACGTTAGTACCATTCGGCAAAGTGCCAATTCGCTGATTTCCATTATCAACGATATTTTGGATTTCTCGAAAATCGAGGCGGGCAAAATGACATTGGATCACAAACCGTTTGTTTTGCGAAATGTTTTTGAGGAAGTTTGTGAATCGCTTGCCTTTATGACTTATACCAAAGGTCTTCATCTTGCGTTGCTTTACGACAACAGTCTTCCTGAAACTCTTTGCGGCGATGCCGGGCGGCTCCGGCAAGTTTTTCTGAATCTTATCAGTAACGCCGTCAAGTTCACCAACGAGGGAGAAGTCATTGTCAGGATCAATCGGGAACCCGCCTCAAACGGTTCCTGTAAACTTCGGTGTCAGGTTCAGGATACCGGCATCGGCATTGAAAAAACGGCACAGAAATTTCTGTTTGAACCGTTCAGCCAAGTGGACGGTTCCAGTACCAGAAAATTCGGCGGTACGGGGTTGGGGCTTTCCATCAGCAAAAAACTGGTCGAGTTGATGAATGGTGAAATCAGCGTCACAAGCGAAATAGGATTCGGTTCGACATTTGAATTTATGGTTGTCATGGATTGTCCCGAAAAAGAAACTCCGCCGTCTGTTGATCTTTCCGCATTCCGTATTCTTCTTTTCGATCTTCATCCGGCAACGCGGTTATCGTTACGTCATTGCTTGGAACGAACCAATATTCAAATTGACGAAGCGGGAGATATGGAACAACTCCTCGAACAAATCAAAAACCAAAATAAAACGGTTCCTTACGATTTGGTGATTCTCGATTGTGAATATCCCGGTTTTTCGCCGGAAGAAATTACACGGCGTTTTGACAAGGAACAAGACTGTTCGATTCCGCGTTCGATTATTACTTTTTCTCTTGGTGCGATTATTGACCCTAATTCGATTAACATTCCGGGCAAGGTTGGCTTTCTGACCAAACCCATCAAGCAACGGTTTCTTCTTCACGAGGTTACCGCCGCATTAGGATTGAATGTAACGGCAGATTCCGATAGCATCGTAAGCGGTATCATTAAACCGGACAAGCCTGTAGGACAACAACGGATTCTTCTTGTTGAAGATGTGAAGGTCAACGTCCTTGTGGCGACAGGCATGATTGTTGCTCAGGGACATTCCGTTGATACTGCCGAAAACGGATTTCAGGCATTGGAAAAACTCCGTGAGAATGATTACGACCTTGTTCTTATGGACTGCCAGATGCCGGAGATGGACGGTTATCAATGTACAAACGAAATCCGTTCCGGCAAATCCGGTGTTCGGAATTCTGAGATTCCGATTATTGCCATGACGGCTCACGCTATGAGCGGTGATCGTGAAAAATGTCTTGCGGCAGGCATGAACGATTATCTCTCCAAACCAATCGACCGGAAAAGCCTCGCCGACGCGATCCAACAATGGGGAAACGCAAAATAATTGACAATTGAAAATGAAAGAGATGATTTTCACCTAAAGCATCATGCACCAATAACGTTACCTAATGTGATATTGATTTTAGTCGCGCTAGCGACGTTATGATGCATAACCGGCGGTGTAGCGCAGCGCAACCGCCGGATCGCATTCCTCCCCACAACAAAGTCGCGCAGCGACGACATCATCGAGCCAAATCTCTTTCGTCTCATTCTCTAAACTCCATTTTTGATGATGCCGTCGCTGCGCGACTAGGGAAAAACAAAAAAGTAAGTTTATTGGCGCATGATTACTAAACGAATTGGCGTAACCAATTTTCAATTATTTCGCGTTTTTTTGTTGAACAATGCCTGACCAAGCTCGGAGAGCAAAACGGCGGCGAGGATTATCACGCAACCCAGCCCCATTTTAAACGTAAATGATTCCTGATAATACCAAACGGCGGCAATTGTTGCGATAATCGGTTCAAATTGAAAAATAATCATGGCTTTGACTGGTGTCGTGTATTTTTGTGCTGCTGTTTGAAGGAACGTCAATGCAAACGAACCCAAAAGTGCCAAATAACCAAGACAAATAAAATATTTCCAAAGATTGGGTGCGTTCCAAAGAAAACCTTTTGTCATATCGGGACTTTCAAATTTGACAAACCAACCCGTTTCAAAAACCAAAACTACCGCCAACAACACCGGAATTGCACCGAGAAATTGGAGCATTAACATTTTTGGCGTGTCGGCATCTTCTTCCATTTCGGACGTAAAAATATCAATGTAATTCAAATAAAGAGCCCAGAGCGGCACACTGCAAAGTGCGATAATATCACCGGTTTGGATGTTCTTAAATTCCTGCAAATCGGGGTTGACGAGAAGATAAATACCAAACAACGCCAAAACAACTCCAACGAGATTCCAAACAGTAATCGGTTTTTTGAGCAAAAACAATGAAACAAACGGAACTGCCGGTAAAACCAGAGATGTAATGAATGAGGCTTTGGGAATGGTGGTGAAGTTGATGGCGTAAGTTTGAAGGAGATATGCCCCGCCGAAAAGTGCGCCGAGAAACAATCCGCGCCGCCATGTTTTGGGCTTGAGCGTACTCAAACTCATGCAGCCGAAAAAGAAAAACGTAATTATCAACGCCGCCGCAAAACGGAGAAGCAAAAACAACGCAGGCGAAGCAAACGCCAAACCTTCTTGCACAAAAACATACGAAAGCCCCCAAATGACCGCCGCAATAAATATCAAAAATTCCGCTTGCCAAGATTTCATCAAATACCTCTCAATTTATACAATGTTTATATTCATCACACAATTAAATTTGCTTTTTATTTTTTCGTTTCTCAGAAAAAATGATTGAATTACAGGTTGGCGGCGAATTCGTCCAACGATGCACATTTTGAGGCGTGAAGTAACAGTAACTTCAATACCGCCGCATCGGTTTGTCGATTTAATGAATCAACAATGTGCTGAGGAACTTGCTCGAATTTATCATTCAAAATATCCAAAATTCCCTCGGCTTTTCCTTCGACTTTTCCCTCGGCTTTTCCCTCGGCTTTTCCTTCGGTTTTTGCGGCATTGAGTCCTAATTGGAGATCGAGTAGGAACAATTTGCGTTGCCGCTCCAACTCCTGCATCTGGGGATCAGCCTGAAACCGTCGAAACTCTTGAACCGCTTCATGAACAAGCGGATTCGCAAACGCTTCACGGACAATCGGATATTCTTCGGCTATCTGTAACATTTCAACCTCATTTTTCTTACCAAAAACTAAAAATAATAACCAATAAGCAAGTTCGGGAGTCACTTGTTCCAATAATTCCAAGTGTCCTTGAAACAATAATTCAAGCCGCAAAATATGAACCTGAAAATGATTGCTCAAAATCAAATGATGATCATCCTTCTCACGCGGTGTGAATTCAAGATGAATCTTAGGCGACTCCGTGAAAATCGGAAATTCCGTAATCACAATAGCAAAAACTGGCTCCAACTCGGTATAATCGTTACCGCGAAGAAGTTGTGACACATACGAATCCGACCAACCAAACAAAATCCGATCTTTGAACGCCGGATGAGGATAGGTCTGAATTTCAATATTGTAAAAACGATTCCGCTCATCCTTCACTCGTACATCAAGAATAATCCGTTTGCGAGCGGAATAGTTCGTGATGTTAAATGGATTC
>JAISQH010000178.1 GCA_031274385.1 Planctomycetaceae bacterium
TCTGGAGACGCAAATCAATATCATTGCTACTATCAAAATCACCATAAATAATTTTCATAAATGAATCATAACGAATTGGAGAAAAAAAAGAAAGAGCAATTTTTAAAATAGACAGTTACGACCCGCCTTCGGTTTTATTCCCAATTTTTTCTTCACAATCTCGGTCAAGGTCGGATAACGTTCGTCCCACGATTTCAAAGTGAGAATCGCAAACGCCGCATTGGTCGTACTCGAACCGTCAAGCATCGAATAACCGTTGACAAATTCCACGTTATCAATTCCCGCTTTATCTTCTTCAAGCATCTTTTGCATCTTGTTGACAACCGCTGTTGTCCGTTCAAGCGAAGCCCCTTCCGGCAATTTCACTTCGGCAAACAAAACACCTTGATCTTCGTTCGGAATAAAACCCGTCGGCAAAACAGTGAACGCATAAAAAATGAAGTACAATAATCCAAACCAACAAAGCAGCACAATCCAACGGGCAGCAATCGCGCCTTTGACGGTGCGGAGATAAAATCCGGCGTAAGTATTGAACAAATAATTGAAACCGCGAAAGATAAAAAACTTTTTTTCATCAGGCTTACTTTTTCGCAAAATCCGCGCGGCGATTGCCGGAGCAAAAGTCAACGCACAGATTGCCGAAATACAAACCGCTCCGGCAATCGTCAACGCGAATTGCCGATAAACTTCGCCGACAATTCCCGGAACCATTGAGGTCGGCAGGAAAATCGACATCAGAACAAATGTTGTTGCGACAATCGGACCGGTAACTTCATCCATCGCTTTTTTGGCGGCGTTGTAAGGAGTCAGACCTTCTTCATCAATAAGCCGTTGCGTGTTTTCAACAACAATAATCGCGTCATCCACAACAATTCCGATAACAAGAATCAACCCGAACAACGTGAGTGAATTAACCGTAAAACCGATACACCACATAATAAAAAAGCAACCGACCAATGAAACAGGAACGGTCATCATTGGAATCAGCACGGCTCGCCAATCCTGCAAGAAAAGGAACACAATGAGAACAACAATCACAATCGCTTCAACAAGCGTGTGTTTCACTTCGCCGAGAGAAACTTTAACATATTCTGTTGCATCGTAACCGATGGCGTAATCAATTTTGTTACCAAAAAGTCCCTGAGTTTCCTTCATGTCGCGGAGAGATTTTTTAACGTTTTCGGCAACTTCAATCGAATTGGCTCCCGGATTCTGAAAAATGGCAACCGTTGTTGTCGGCACACCTTCGTAGGTTGCCGATAAATTATAGGTAACACCGCCGAGTTCGATGGCGGCGACATCGCGAAGCCTGAGAATATTGCCGTTATCGCCGGTTCGCAAAACCATGTTACCGAAATCGTTTTCGTTATCGATTCGACCCAACGCGGTCAGAACGATATTCTCTTTCGTACCGGCAGGAACCGGCGGTGAACCAATTCGTCCTGCCGCCACCTGAACGTTTTGTTGTTTCAGTGCATTAATGATTTCTGAAACGGCAATATTTCGGGCGGCAAGAACTTCGGGATTGAGCCAGATTCTCATGCTGAAATCCTGCGAATTGTAAACCGTCACATCGCCGACACCGCTCACTCGCGCCAACTGATCTTTAATGTTAATTGAAACAAAATTGGCAAGATACAAACTTCGGGCATCTTTTTCCGCCGGAGTCATCCGTTTTCCCTGCCGATAAGCCTCAAGGTCTCCCGGATCGTAGAAATTCAGAACAACAACCATACTCGTCGATTGCTTTTTAACAGTAACACCTTGCCGTGTTACTTCCTGCGGCAGAACAGCGGAAGCCATATTGACCCGATTTTGTACGAGAACGGCTGCCATATCGGGATTGGTCCCGACTTCGAATGTAACGGTAATTTTCATGTTTCCGTCGCTGGTACACGAGGATGACATGTAAAGCATCTGATCAACACCATTGACCTGTTTCTCAATCGGCATGGCAACCGTATCGACAACCGTTTCCGCATTGGCACCGGGATACGAAGCAGTGATGGAAACGGTGGGCGGCACGATATTCGGAAACTGCTCCACCGGCAACATAAAATACGAAACTCCGCCCGCCAAAAGAATAATGAGCGAAATCACACACGCAAAAATCGGGCGGTCAATAAAAAAATGAGAAATTTTCATACGATGATGATATTGGGGTTGCGCGAATACAACACAAAGCCATGTTGTCTTTCAAAATTTATCAAAAATGCAATACAAATCGGTTCGGTTTGTACGGATGCAACAGAAAATCACTTGATTGCGGCGGCAGAACGCGGGGCAATTTCGTTTCCGTCGCGGACTTTTTGGATACCGAGAACGACATAGCGGTCGCCTTTTTGCAGTCCTTCTTCGACAACCCGCGTACCGTCCGGTTGAATCTCGCCGAGTTTGACAATCCGGCGATGCGCAACATTTTTCTCATCAACCACAAAAACGTAATGATGATTCAAATCAGGACGAATTGCTTCGGTTTTAACCAACACCGTATTGGGTTTTTGCCAAAGCGGAATCCTGATCCGGCAAATCTGACCGGGAAAAATCGTGTAATCAGGATTAGGAACTTCGCCTCGAATCGTGATTGTTCCGGTGGAACGGTCAATTTTGTTACTTGTCATATCGATCATTCCTTGAAACGGAAACTCGCCCAGTGTCGGCAACGCTCCTTTGATAAGACCGAGTTCGAAAACAATTTTAATTTGCGGTTCACTTGCTTGTTGTTGGGGAGATTGAGTTTTGAGAGATTCTTTCCGTTTTTTGAGCCAATCGAACAATTCTTTTACTTTGGGATTGTCGTTATTTTTGGCAAACTCACGGATATTATTGAAATCATAATCACTAATGTCAAAATAAACGTAAATCGGATCCATTCCGGCAATTGTTGTCAAAATCGGTTCTTTATCGGGACCGACAAGATTACCGAGATCAACGAGATTCCGATCTGTTTTACCCGTGATCGGGCTGCGAATATCGGTGTAACTCAAATTTAGTTTTGCAATATCCAGTTGAGCTTCGGCATTCAGGACATTGGCAGCTGCTTCGTCACGCTTTGCCGTGTCTGTCTGCAAGTCTTGTTCTGTTAGCGCGCCTTTTGTTTTCAATTCGGTTGTTCGGAGGAGGTTGGCTTCGCTGAGTTTGAGTTGAACCTGCGCCGAAGCAAGTTGCGATGCCGCCGACTTCACTGCCGCTTGATATTGCTCCGGCTCAATCAGAAAGAGCGGGGCATTCGCCGCGACAACATCACCGGGACGATAACGGATTTCCCGCAAGATACCGCTAACACGAGCCGGAACATTGACAAACTCGAATGCTTCGGTATGACCTGTTGTTGTCACATACGGCTGAACATCCCGGATCAAAACTTCCTCGACAACAACTTCCGGCAGCGCAATCAACGGTTTTTCGGCGGAATGACGGCAACCCGGCGCGAGAACCAACAAGAGGAGAATGAACAACGCGGAAAAACGAATGAAGTAAAACATTGGCAGAATATCGTAATACAAAAAATGTCCTCGCAAAACACATATTAAAAAAAAGTTCTATCATAGCAAAAAGTCTTTTGCAATAGGGAACTTCTAAAAACTCATTATTTTACCTAAAAATTACTCGTAAGTCCTTTATTTTTCAATGCAAAATTTGTGAGAAGTGAGGTTGTACCTGTCTATTTTGTTTTTCAAGATTGCGCGCAAAAACGCAAAGAAGGAAGGTAAATGGTTTTTATTGTTACATTTGTATCTTTGTTACTTTGTGCGCAATAAATTGTTTTTGATTCTATAATCCGCAAACAAGCGGATTTACTTACACTCTGGAGAAAGGTAAAATCAATACAATCCATTTGGAAATGGAATGATTTGATCAAATTAAATTGAAATGCTTTGTTGTACACAAAGACGCAGAGAAAGAATAGAAACGATTTGTCGTTACGTTTATTGTCTTTACGGTTTGGTGTGCAACAAATTATTTTTGACTCTAATTTCGTCCGTTTTTGAATTTTTAGAAATTTCTTAAAAAATTTTTTATTTTTGGGAACCCCTATTGACATTCTGAAACATACCAATTAGTATAGAACAACCGTACTTGATGGTATGGTTTAATTGTTTTGGATTTATCCGAATCAACGATTTTCACCGTTTTTCATTCCTCAATTAAGGAGAAATAAAATGAAAACAACAACACGCCGTGAATTTTTAAGAACTTCTGTGATTGCCGGAGCCGCTGTTTCTTCCGGTCTTTCTGTTGCGCGATTTGCCCACGCTCAGGGAAACGGAAGTATCAAAATCGGTTTGGTTGGTTGCGGCGGGCGCGGGCTTGGAGCCGCCAACCAAGCACTCAGCACCGGAAAAGATGTCCGCATCGTCGCGGTCGGCGATTATTTTAAAGACCGAGCCAAAGCCGGAGCCGAAGCGTTACGAAAACAATTTCCCGAACAAAGCGATATTTCGGAAGATCGGATTTTCGACGGATTTAACAACGATCAAGGTGTTATTGGTGCCGGTGCTGATGTTATTATGATCGCCTGTGCGGCAAAATTTCATCCGCTTTACGCCAAACACGCCGTCGAAGCCGGAAAACATGTTTTCGTCGAAAAGCCAAACGCCATTGACTCCGCCGGAATTCACACCTTAGAAGAAGCCGTTATTTTGGCACGGAAAAAGAACTTATCATTCCTTTCCGGTTTGCAAAGCCGATATTGTCCGCAATATCAGGCACTTGTCGAACAAATTCGTAACGGTGCCATCGGCGATGTTCGAATGATTCAAAGTACGTTTTTGCGTTCTCCTTACGGTGTTCGCGGTTACCCGGATGGAATGTCTGAAGTTGATGTACAGGTTTACAACCAATATATGTTCAGTTGGCTTTCCGGTGACGATTTTACGCAATCGCTGGTTCACAATGTTGACCGCATGACCTGGCTGCTCGGCGGCAAAACTCCGACGCACGCATTCGGAATGGGCGGACGCGCTTCGATGACGGATCGGAAATTCGGTAACGTATTCGATCACCATGCCGCCGCCTTTATTTATCCGGGCGATTCCTGCCGTCTTTACGCTTTTTGCCGTACGGAAACGGGTTGTTATGATTCTTACGATGACTTGATTATCGGTTCGAAAGGCACTGCCTATTGGAATGCGGCAAAGATTACCGGCGAAACGAACTGGCATTACGAAGGTCGGAAACTTGGCGGTCATGCCGAAGAACAGGTTGCCCTGTTTGCTGCGTTACGAAAAGGTGAACGAATTGATTCCGGCGATTACGTTTCAAAAAGTACCATGATGGCAATTCTCGGACAAATTGCGGCTTACACCGGCAAAATGATTTCCTGGCAAGAATTGTACGATTCGAAGTTTGTGTTCAAACCGGCTCCAGAGGAATGTGTTACCGGAATGGCTCCGCCTGTTGTTCCCGGTTCAAATGGTTCCTATCCGGTGCCGATTCCGGGACAACACACTTGGTGGTAATTTCCGTTTTGTGTATTAGCCATGACTTTTATGTTGTATAAAATAATCAGCCTATTTTGAATTTTTGAAAGACAAAATAAACGAAATATTACTTTCAATCTTTTTCGTTCATTTTGTCTTTTGTATTCAAAAATAGAGATTAATTTTTTTCTAACCATTTACGAACGATGCCTCTCTACAAGATTTTTTTGCCGTTGTTATTGTTACTTTTTGTCGTCGAAGGTTTTGGCTCGGAATCGGGTCAACCGGTCAGGATTCTGTTTATTGCCGGACAACCTAGTCACGGTTACGGAATTCATGAATTTTATGCCGGTTCGGTTTTACTTGCCAATGCTTTGGAACAATTTGTTTCAGAAAAACCGCTCAATCACGACGGAACGGTTTTGCCTAAAATCAAAACAACCGTTCACCGTAACGCAAAAGCAGGCGATCTTTTTGCGTTTGATGATGCGGATGTGATCATTGTTTTTTGTGACGGCGGCGGTAATTATCCGCTTCGGGGACAAGAAGACCGTTTGGAAAAACTTCGGAAAGCCGGTAAGGGATTTATTTTTCTCCATTATGCCTTGTGCGGATCGCAAGAGAATAATGTTCAAAAACCACCGGTCTTGCCTTCCGATGCTCAATTTATTCTCAAAGCAACGGGCGGCGTTTATGAAATTTTTCATTCCGTTAATCCGAGTTATACGGCGGTATTCGAGAGTTTGCCGAAACATCCGATCACACGGGGAGTGCGTCCCTTTTCGATTGATGATGAGTGGTATTTTCACATGCGGTTTCTGAACGATTTGAGTACGGAACAAATTCTTGACGGGACAATTCCGAATCTTCACGCGATTCTTGTTACGGTTCCACCTGATGAAACCAAGCAACGGCAAGACGGAGCTCATTCCGGTAATCCGGTTGTACGAAAACGGTTGGGTCAACCGGAGATTGTTGCGTGGGCATTCCAACGAGATGACGGCGGGCGCGGTTTTGGATTTACCGGAGGTGATCGGCATTGGAATTTTGCACACCCCGATTTCCGTAAATTATTGTTCAATGCGATTCTTTGGACTGCCAAGATTGAGGTTCCTGAATCCGGCATTTCCACTCCTTCGCCAAATTTTGAAGAACTCCAAAAAAATCTGGATGAACCGGATAACTTGACTCCCGAAATGAAAAAAATGATACAAAAAAGGATTGATTCATGGAATTGACGACCGAAACCGGTTGAACATTTTTAATAAAACCGGAGACTGCCGATTAATAAATTGATTAATAAATTGATTAATAAATTGATTTATAAATTGATTAATAAATTCTCGTCCGGTTCCGGTGTAACCAATAAGTAACAACAACTAACAACAGACAACGAATATGCAAATCAGTTTTCACACCGACGCTTTTAATTCTGCCGCTTGGGATTTTGAAAAATGCCTGCAATGGGCTGCACGAAATAATGTTCCGCTTATTGAGTGCGGATTTATTGACGGTGTAAGTTGGATTCATGGGCTTGGTTATTTTCCTCATTTGGCAAGTACGGACGATCCGGTTTTGCTCCGTAAAAAACTGGACAATTATAGCGTTCATCTTTCACAGATTGACGCTGCCTATCCGCTTTCCGGTAAGGACGGTCTTGTCTATGGTGTTCCTTACGTTCTTAATGTCCTTCGATTTGCCAAACTGGTTGGCTGTCCCCGCGTTTGCACAACAGATGGTCTGCATAAACCCGAAGGTCTCGAAGATGATGAAGCAATGCAATTAATGAAACGGTCTTATGAACAAATCGTTACAATTGCCGAATCGTACGAAATTGATATTACGATTGAGATTCACGGTTATTTTACAACGAAAATAGACCGATTGGGCGAAATGCTTGATTTTGTTGATAGTCCGCGACTTCGTTTGAATCTTGATACAGGTAATTCGTTTATTGCCGGAGGCAATCCGATTGATTTTGCCAATCGGTTTGCCAAAAGGGTTTCACACGTTCATATCAAAGATGTTTCGCAATCGCTTGCGGAATCACTTCGTGGTCAGGAGACGGGCATTGCGTTGAGTGAGAGCGCGATTGGCGACGGAGTCAACGCCGAAAATATTCGCCGAACGCTTGAGATTTTGCGTAACGCCGGTTACAATGGTCCCGTCAGTATGGAATGTGCCGGTGAAGGCGGACCTCTCATTGAAAAATCCCTCGCCTGGCTGCGAAAAACACTCGCCGAACTCGGAATTAACGAACAATAATCGTTTCCGAACATCAAACTGAATCGGTTTGTACTATGAATTAAAACAATTCCGTAAAACAATTCCGTAAAACAATTCCGTAAAACAATTCCGTAAAACAATTCCGTAAAACAATTCCGTAAAACAATTCCGTAAAATAAT
>JAISQH010000191.1 GCA_031274385.1 Planctomycetaceae bacterium
ACTCTCCACTCTCCACTATCAACTCTCCACTAATTCCAGTCCGATTGGGCAATGGTCACTGCCGAGTATTTTGGGATAAATGACGGCATCGGTTACTTTGGGCAACAGCCGTTGTGAAACTAAAAAATAATCGATACGCCAACCGGTGTTGTTTGATCGGGCGTTGCTTCGAAAACTCCACCAGGTATAAGCCCCTTCCACATCAGGATACAACACCCGGAAGGTATCCGCCAAGCCGATATTCAACAGTTCTGTCATTTTACCGCGTTCCTGATCGGTGAATCCGGGATTCTTGCGATTGGCTTCGGGGTGACGCAAGTCAATTTCGTTGTGAGCGACATTGAGGTCGCCGCAAACAATGATCGGCTTCACCCGATCAAGTTGTTGCAAATAAGCACGGAACGCATCTTCCCATTCCATCCGGTAATCCAAACGGACAAGTTCTTGCCGGGCATTGGGCGTGTACACATTGACCAGTGTCACGTTTTTCCATTCCAACGTGATAACCCGTCCTTCCTGATCATGTTTCGGAATACCGATTCCGTAACGTTCGGTCAATGGTTTTTTGCGGGAAAAGACGGCGGTTCCTGAGTAACCTTTTTTCACCGCACTGTTCCAGAATTGGGTGTAACCGGGAAGATCAATTTCGGCTTGACCTTTTTGCATTTTTATTTCCTGAAGGCAAACAACTTCCGGGTTCAACTGCTTGACCGCAGCCAGAAAACCTTTGCCTAAACATGCCCGCAAACCATTGACATTCCACGAAATCAATTTCATTGATCAATAAAGAATAAAATTAAAAGTAAAGTTCCGATTCGTTCCAAATTTCACGGCATTTTGCAAAGCAACCATCGGAGAATTATTAGGTTTTATTTATTTCCGCACCCATCGCCTGATGCAATTGAGTCAGCCAAATCTCACCTTGTTTCATAGTCGTAGAAATCCTCGTCTTCAAAACAACGGATCAATTCCGTCAATTCCGAATCATTTTTGTAATCGTCATACGCAAGAGCAGCCGCTTCTTTCAAAGACATTTTTTTTTCTTGTTTGCGGATTGAATGTAATACCCGCTCGACAATAAAAATACGTTGATCCATCGGTAATGCGTTAATGGCTTTTAAGATAGTAAGAGTTTCCATTATTGTCTCCTTGAATAATGCTTTACGGCTAAACAAACTAAGTTAAATTATACTACTCCCGATTCCATAATGGAAGGTTGTCTGAACATTGATTAAACTGATTTCATGATTAACCTGATTGGCTGTAAAAAATAAAATCACAGTCAATCAGTTAATCAGTTTAATCATAGTTCAGACATTCGGAATTGTAGAACTACAATTTCGTTGACGGCAACCCAAAACGGCAACAATTCTTGATTATTCCAATCCGGTTGGGAATTTGTGATTTGTGATTTGTGATTTGTGGTTTGTGATTTGTGATTTGTGGTTAGTGATTTGTGAATCGCTTGCGTCCCCCACAAACCACAAACCACAAAACCACAAACTACTGGCTACTCTTTTTTGATTTTACAGTGATTCCGACACGATTCTTGCCGATAGTAAAAGGTGAACGCCCTGTATTTGCGGGGTCAATTGAGAAGGATTTAGTAAAATTTAACGATTGTCAAAGCACTTTTTCAACATCTAACCGTCGGAAATCTATGTTTCGTTCGATATTGCCTCAGAACCCGAAAAACAAGGCACGCCGCCAACTGAATTTTGAATCGCTCGAATTTCGGGAATTATTAAGCGTTTCGGCGGCGGAAATCCCCCAGCCGGATTTTGAACCCGCGTCTGAATCCGCCTATCTTGACGTTGCCAATGCTTCTAAATCATCGAAATCATTGGAAGTATCCGATGCGTCCAATGCGTCCGACTTGTCCGATCAATCCGGTTTGTCAAAAAATTCGGATGCGGAGCAAAATGATTCTGCTGTTGTTCTTTTAGCGGATTCTGCCATCAATCTTGCGCCGCCGAAATCGGCAAAACCGGCTTACAAAGCAACTCCGACAACTCTTGAAATCTTTTGGAACACTCCGGTTGCTACCAAAACACTGAATACTTCTGAGATTACCGGATTCGAGATTACGGTGCGAAACTCCAAGACGAAAGAACTCATTGGTTCGCCGATTACGGTGGATGCGGATGTCCGTTCTATTCTGTTGGAGGGCTTGGATGTTAAAACAAAATATGCAATTGAGGTGACGTCTTTCGGCGGCGCTGATACTTCCAGTGCCAAAGCAACGCTCAAAATCAACGCCACCACAGCGACATTTCCGGCAATTACGGCAAGAGCGTCGAATCTGACAATGACTTCCGCCCTTTTGACGATTACGGATCGGGACAAGGCAACGCCGTTTATTGACGGAAAAACAACAAAAACTTATACAATTCAATACGTTGAAAAAACAACTTCCACTCCTGATTGGAGCAAGGCAGAGACTGCGACGATTGGTTCCGGCGAACCGATTCTGGATGCCAAAAAAGGAACCGTTGCCGTCAAAATCAACGATTTAAAACCGGGAGTTTCGTATTTTTTCCGTGTTCTTACATCTTACACGGACGGTGTGACGGTGGAAAAAGAACTCTCAATGGAAGGGCGGCAATCCACACTGAAAACCGCCAACTTGCCAGCAACCACCATTTCAAAAACCTTCTTTTCACTTGATAAAACGAATTACGAATTTGCCATTGGCTTAAACGGAAAAATTGCCAACATCAGCAAACTTGATAGTGGAATTACGGTCAGTTTTTCGCTTTTGGTCTCAACTGCCGTCAAAGTGACCAAAGCAACAGGAAAATTAGAAGACGCGCAAGTTATTTCGTTACCGGCGGATAGTTTTACGGCAATTGATTCCAAAGGGGTTTTTTCCATGAAACCGGTTGATATCCAATCGATCCTTGATATTCTGGGAGCCGGTAAAATGTTGGCATCTAAGACCATTTCCGTTCAGTTGGAAGTGTCTTTCAGTGGAATTGCAACCACGTCCTATTCCAAAATGTCAAAAGTCACCATGCCTTCGTGGTACAACGTTTCGTAGAATCGGCTTTATTTTTCTCTTTATGAGTAATAAGGCAGGATCAATTTGAGAGAATCCTGCCGATCAAAACGGAGAGGACAGGATTTGAACCTGCGGAACCCTTACGAGCTCACGGGTTTAGCAAACCCGCGCATTAGACCACTCTGCCACCTCTCCCCAATTTTCAAATTATTATAATAAAAGGTCGGACAAATACAAGTCCCGCCTTTCGTTTTTTTCGAATCAATTGAACTACCGGATTTTGATTCTCTTATTAAAATTAAACGTAATCGCTTTTCGGGTACTTTTACTTTATACTTTCAAAGGGATTGTTTTGACCTAACGTTTCCCGTATCATGTTACTTCCACGCGAATGGCATTTCAGGTGGAGATTGATTCTATTTTCAAGTTCATTTCTATCGGCAATTCGGGAGTTTTGAGTGACCTCGTTTTATGTGATTCAAGGAAACGACCAAGGACGGCGTTTCGAACTCCTCGAAACAGTATCAACAATCGGTCGCGCCTTCCATAATCATGTACGGCTTCATGATGCGGAAGTTTCGCGCTGCCATGCTCTTGTTCTTGGTGTTGAGGATCATTTTCGTTTAATCGACAACGAAAGCACCAACGGTGTCTTTGTCAACGGCAAACGGGAAAAAAATTGCATTCTGAACAACGGTGATCAAATTTTATTGGGACAGACGTTGCTCGTTTTCAACCAAATCATTCAAAAGACGCCGGACGATTCCGGTTGGGGCGAGGACGATTCGCAACAAGAAACCCTACAAGAAACCCAATACTCCGTCCGTCAGGAAAAAACCGATAAAACGGTTTCTTCGTCCGGTGTTGGCGATGATGGTAGTGACGGCTCCGGCAGTGACGGTTCCGGTGATGACGGTTCCGGCGATGACGGATTGTTGAATCATTTTTCTACG
>JAISQH010000201.1 GCA_031274385.1 Planctomycetaceae bacterium
GAAAGAGTTCAATAAAAAGTGATTAGTCATGGTATACTCATTTCACTTGAATTTTCGGTTTTATTTTTCCTTTTATGAAGTTAAGTAAGGTAGGCGACCTCTCTCCGAGACATTTGGTAAATAGCGTTGGGGTACTCGCCGACTTGAAGCACGGAACGCGATGTTTTCCGGTAAACCAAAGTTGGCGAGTACGCCGACACAGCCTTTGCGGAGAAAGGCAGCCTACCTTGCTTAATTGAAACTCCACCAAATGAACAGAAGGAAATCATTCACTGGAAGGTAAGGAAAGGTAAGGGAAGTTTTAAATATCCTTTCATTACCTTCCCTTCCTGTGAAAAATGCCCACAAAAAATGAAATAAATCGGAAAAATTAAAGAGGAAACACTAAATATTTGAGTGGTTACTTCCTCAATTGATCTTGTTATTTTTTTATAACCTGTTATTTTTATATGTGTTGTGTTTCCGTAATGGTAAATTTTTTCATGATCCTAACATTTTACGTTTTAAGGAACCCAAAAAATGACGAAACAACCCCAAAATCCGGCTGAAAAAACGGTTAATCCTGATCGGCGTCAAGTCTTGAGCAAAATCCTTGCCGGCGGTGCGGCGATTGCGGCTGGAACAGCGATTCTTAGCAACGAAGAGCAGGTCTTAGCCGAAAAACTTGCCGAAAAACTTGCCGAAGAACTTGCCGAAAAATCAAAAACAGTTGCGAAAGATGTTACTGTTGATGCTCTTTCCGGTGCATCACGAACACACACCAACTGGGGCAAACTCTCTGATTTGAAAAAACCAATGTCAAAAGCAACAATCAAAGGAATCGACTTTAGCCGGATTATCATGGGCGGCAATTTGATTGGCGGTTGGGCGCATTCCCGCGATTTAATGTATGTTTCCGAACTCGTCAAAGCGTACCACACACGCGATAAAATCATCGCAACATTCAAAATGGGCGAAGCTTGCGGCGTCAATGCTTACCTCGGTCATCATTCGCACATCGGTATTATGACCGATTATTGGGAAAAGGCGGATGGTTCTATGCATTACATTGCGGACTGTTCGTCGTTGGAAGGAGCCCTCAATTGTCTCGACAAAGGAGCCGCCGCCGCGTACATTCAAGGTGAAACAAATGACCGGCTGGTTCGGGAAGGCAAATTTGATGAAATTGCCAAGTTTGTTGAACGTCTCCGAAAAGAAGATGCGGTGGTCGGTCTCGGCGGGCACCGGCTCGAAACAATCAAGGCTTGCGTCGAACACGGAATCGAACCGGATTTCTGGATGAAAACAATCCACCACGGCAATTATTGGTCGCGAATGGCTGATAAACCGGAACGCGATAACGTGTATTGCCGCAAACCGGAAGAAACAATTGAGTTTATGAACTCGCTTAAACAACCCTGGATCGGTTTCAAAGTTCTCGCTGCCGGAGCGATTTTGCCCAAAGATGGTTTCCGTTTTGCGTTCGAAGCCGGTGCTGATTTTCTTTGTGTCGGAATGTACGATTTTCAAATCGTTGATGATGTCAACCTCTGCATGGATATTCTCCAATCCGGGTTGAAACGCACTCGCCCCTGGTGTTTTACGTAATACGTAATACGTAACGAATAAAATTCCCGCCGTGATAAAACCGGAACTCTCAGATTTCCAATGTCAACGACCAAAAGAGTTTGTAACTGTTCACGAACATGTTACTTTTACTCGAAATCGCAAAAAATCACGGAGAATTTTTCAAAATAAAAAAACGAGAAAGATTGTTTCATTGTTGGATCATCCAATGACGAAACAATCTTTGTTTTTTTAAGTTTTGAAATTCTTCGTGATTTTCGTGGTGAAAAAAAGAGAGAAACGCCTGCGCGAGATAGCCGGTTGATTCTGTCAAAACATCAATTGACTGAAAAGCGGGGTTGTCTTTTATTTCTTTTTGGTTTTGGCAGTGGTTGAAGCGGCGGGTGTTGCGGCGGCAGTTTCTTCTTCGCCTTTCTTCTTTTTCTTCTTCTTTACAACAATTTTATAGACGCGAACCTTAGGAAGACAAAACGGTCCATCTTCTTCTGTCCAGCGATCCTGTTGCAATAGTTTTTCGATTCGTTCGGCGCGGGTCAGGACGTTGCGTGCCCGGACGATTCCTTTTCGTGTTCGTAGGCTTTTATCAATGGTCATAGAATACTCCGACTTTATAATGATTTTTAATTCGAGGAAAAAATCAATTGGAATTGAAAAGTATATCGCAGTTTTCAAAAACAACAAGGAGGGCTGTCGAACTACCAGACATAAATTGCAACGGAACATCCGTTCTAAAATTTTTTTAACCACGAAAACCACAAAAAACATGAAAGAATTTTTGTTATAACCTTTTTAATATAAACGATTTACAATAATTGTATTTTTCGTGAAGTTTCGTGAAGTTTCGTGTGTTTCGTGGTTAGGCTCGGTTTTTAGAAGTTTCCTTCTGTGATTTGAAATGAGCAAAAATTTTCCTCTTGACGTTGTTGCCGGAAATCGGGACAATCCGGTGTTCGATTTTTTGACGGTTTCAACGGTTCAGGCAAAGTATGAAAACGATTCATCGTTATATCATTTGGGAACTCCTTGTCACATTTTTCCTTGCGTTTATCGCAATGACAATGTTGCTGATTATTGGCGTTCTTGTTGAGAGGGCTCTTTCGAAAAATATTCCCGTTTTAACAATTCTTCGTATGATTCCTTACACGGTTGCGGAAACGTCACGAATTTCATTGCCAATGACGCTTTTGCTTGCGGTGACGACTTTTTTTGCCAAAATGTCCGGAAATAATGAGGTTATCGCTTTGAAATCGCTCGGTATTCCGCCTTATACTTTTCTTTTGCCAGTAATGGCGTTGGGGATTTTCGTGAGTCTTTTTGCTGTTTGGGTCAACGAAATGGCGGTGACTTGGGGGCGGGCAGGAATCAATACCGTTATCTATTTCTCCTCCGAAGATATTCTACTGGAACAACTTAAAAGAACTCATACCTTTGAAACAGATAACATTACCATTATGGTCAAAGGTGTCGATAACCGCCGTCTGATCTCGCCAACCATCGCACTTAAAAAACCACCCTCCACAATTGAAGCGCAAAGTGCACAACTCAAAATTGATTTTGCGGCACAGACATTGACAGTATTACTAAGTAATGTCAAAGTCGAAGGAGCCGGAGCCAAATACACCGGACATGACCGAACAATTCCGATTGCCTTGCCGCAAATTGTTCAGGACACCAACTCCAACCCCAGCGTTTCCAATATGGGATTCAAAAAACTCACGGAAGAAGCGGAAGCGGTTCGGGAAAATATCGATAAACAACGAAGAATGATTGCCGCTCAAAAAGCGTTTGCCGGCGGAATGGGGGCGGTTGATAGTTGGTGTTCGCCGGAGATTCGCCAGCGGAACAGCGAAAATCAGGCGTTGGTCAAAAAACTAAAACGTTTGGAAGCTGAACCGCCACGACGTTGGGCAACCAGTTTCAGTTGTTTCTTTTTCATCTGGCTCGGTGCGCCTTTGGCAATTTGGATGAAAAAAGCGGATATTTTTAGCAGTTTTTTTGCTTGTTTTGTTCCGGTGTTGCTTTTTTACTACCCTTTGCTCATGTACGGAATGTCAGGTGCAAAGAACGGAACTCTTCCGGCTCATTCCGTTTGGATCGCCAATGTGTGTCTTGGAATAGTCGGGTTCTGGTTCTTGCGGCGAATCCACCGGTATTAAATTGACAATTGAAAATTGACAATTGAAAATTGAAAATGGAGAATTGAAAATGGAGAATTGATTGAAAAAAACCATTTCCCCACAAATCCCAAACCACAAAACCCAAAACCCAAAACCACAAATCCCAAAATTATTTTGAGATTTTGAAAAGATCAATTACTCCGATTACAACGATTTTGCCGATAATATGAAAAAAGAGACATTGTTTTTTAAAATTCAGAGAGATGACATCGCGTTTTTTCCCGTCCAGAATACCCTATGAATTTCTACACTGAAAACCAGTTACCCACAAACCGGCGGAAGATGATTTTAACCATCTTGTTTTCGGTTTTGGTATTTTTTGCTTTGGCGGGGCAAGGCTTGGCACAAAACAAGGACGAAACGGAAAAAAAGTCTTTTTTTTCGCAATGGCAAAGAAAAAAATCGGCAGATTCTTCGGGTAATTCTCTGCTTCCTTTTTCTTGGTTCCGCAGTAAATCGGACAACAAACCGGAAACCGACTCCCATTCCCCAAAATCTCCGGCTGCTTCCGAAACCCTAACTCCGCACCAAAAATCACAGAACACCGCGAAAACATTGGACGATTTTTCTTCCGATGATTTGAACATTGCGCCGCTTCCCCCTGACAATCCTTATTATGAACAGAATCGGACTCTTATTGCGGGAAGGCAAAATTCCAATCTTGTTTCTATTTCGGAATCGGTGGAACTTCCTGATTTGGACACGGTTCCTTCGCCATTGCGGCAGGATTCGCGGTTGGGAACGCCGAATTATTCGGAAGAACCCACGCTGACCGGCATATCGTCGTATTCCTTTGATACTCGTGATTGGGTCGAATCATTTCCTGTTGACCATGTTTCCGATCAATTCTCGTCGAATCAGGCAACCCCCTTAAATAATAATAATAATAATTCCGCAGGCAACCGGAGAACACGGCAAGAATTTCGTTCCGATCAAACAGTTGCGTCGAATATTCCGGCTGCGCAACAAAACAATTCGGTAATAAATTCGGCAACCAATTCGATGCAATGGGACGGACAGGTAACAGCAATTACCGGAGTTGTTCCGCCTTCCACGCCTACCAATGAAACGCAATCCGTCAAATTGACTTCGCTGAATCGTTCTTCTCTTGACCGCGTTAAAGAAAAGGAACCGGAGGCAACACATTTCGGAATTGACCTGGCACCGTCTTACGCGGCAAGACTGAAATACAGTGAGGTTTATGGAGTTGTTGTGGTTCAGGCTAATTTTCCATTGACAGAAATCAAACCGATTTTGGAAGAGATCAGGCAATTGCAAATTGATTTGAATCTTTACATGGGCATTCCGGCACCGAAGGAAAAAATTGAACTTTGTTTATTCCGCGACGAAAAGACGTATTTGAAATTCCTGCAAGAGGTTTTTCCGAAAGCACCGCGTGACCGTCGGGCACTTTATATTAAGATTGACGATAAACCCGGTACATTGCTGGTTCAAAAGACGGATGAATTTGAAATTGATCTTCGGCACGAGATGACGCACGCGATTATTCATGCTTCGATTTTGACGGTTCCGATTTGGTTGGACGAAGGTCTTGCCAAATATTTTGAGGTGCCGATTAAAGATCGTGCCGAGAAAAATCCGTACATGAAACAAATCCGTTGGAACACAAAATTCGGAGCGGTTCCATCACTCAACCGCTTGGAAAAACTGGAACACATCGGACAAATGGGTGACCGCGAATATCGGGATTCGTGGGCGTGGGTTCATTTTTTGATACACCATTCGCCGCAGTCACACCGTCTTATTGCCGGTTATCTCCAATTCTTGTCAACTCTTCCGGTTAATGACACAAAAAATCATGACTCCGTTCAGGTTCCTCCGATCAGTCTGTACTTGGACGGAGTGGTTGAAAAATCACGCGAAAAATACCGCGAACATTTTAGTAAATTGAAAATTGATAATTGAAAATTGAAAATGAAGATGATTTTCACCAAACCGAATTGGAATAACTGTTTTTTCAATTCTCCATTTTCCATTTTCAATTATCAATTTTCCATTTACTAAATGGATTGGGCATTTTTTTCGGTTACGGCGATGGCGGCGGTGGCGTTTGTTACGGAGTAATCCTGATACGGTTTGTACTTGATGAGCCGCACTTGTTTTCCGGGACCGATTTCATACTCAACACCGCGCCATTCGACTCGCCGAAGAAAATAAAGCCGGAGGAGTGCGGACGTATAGACGAGTTGTGTTACGGGAATCAATGCCAGAACACGAAGAACCAAACCGATTGTCCACCGTTCCGGCAATTCCCCTCGTTGACGTAATTGTTTTCGGATTGCGTGTTCCATGATGGGCAGGGTTCCGAAGACGCCGCCCCAGTAGCCCGCGAACGCTCCCAAACTCCAGAATACCGCTTCCGTTTTGCCGAACAATAACCCTGTTACCAAAAGACCAGCACAAATTAATAATGGAAACGTAATCAGGATTCCTTGAAAAGCAACCGCGTTCCATGCCGGATGATGCAACTTGGCACAAAGGAGTTGGCGTTTGACCCAGCGATGAAACGATGAAAGCGTACACGTTTCGCGGTTGACCATGAAAAGTGAGGGAACGAAAGCGGTTTTTCCGCCGACTGCCCGGACACTTTCTGCAATAGCGGCATCATCGGTGAACGCTGTTTTCCAACGATCCAAGAGGTTGCCCCGACTAAATAAATCACGGCGAAGTGCCAGCGAACCTCCCCATGCGATTCGATAAAGATAAAGTTGGACAACCGCTGCCGCATTCCAGAGATAGCGTACCAACGAACCGGAGTTGGATTGGACGGGAATGTACCAACGTTGACCGGTTGCCGCCGCGAACCGGGAATCGGAAAGCGGTTCGACCAATTGACGCAGCCAACTCGAATGCGGATTCGTGTCCGCGTCCAGAATCACAATAACTTCATAAGACGGATCAAGTGTGGCTACCGCACGATAAAGCGAATTGCATTTTAACGTACACGTTTCAAAATATTCATCGACAATAATCCATTCAACATTTTTCGCGTCATACGCCTC
>JAISQH010000221.1 GCA_031274385.1 Planctomycetaceae bacterium
AATTACTATTGACACTTAATCATCCAGGAAAATCTGGAGCTTTTTTACAAAAAGTTGAAATGGAAGTTTTTATGTTGAACAAAAAGAAATATCAGTTCTCAGTTAATGTTGTTGCAAGGTTTCTTTAATGTACGATGTATTGTATCTCCCAAAATAAAGCGGCGGACTGCAAAAACTGGACACGCAATGGGGGAAGTTTTACGTCACAAAATACAATTGACTCGGCTTGTGATAATCCAACGACGAATGTCCGCATTGATCGTTATACCAATCGATAAAATGTTTCAAACCGCACTGTATAGGGAAAACTAATGTGTATGTCAGTGATTTTAAAGATCATTCCAGTTCTGATATGTCTATCTGCGAGTTCCCAGAGATTTTAGAAGTTACCCTTACGTTTTGTTTTTATCCTCACCAATATGAACGACCTGAAAATTTTTTCCGGGCGTGCTAATCCCGGTTTAGCCAAACGGATTTGTGATTATCTTGGTATTCCGCAGGGTCAACTTACGGTTGGTAATTACCCTGACGGGGAGACCCAATGTAAGATTGAGCAGGATGTTCGCGGGCAGGACATTTTTATTGTTCAACCGACTTGTCCGCCGGTTAACGACAATTTGATGGAGCTTTTGATTTTGATTGAGAGTTTCAAGCGGGCGAGTGCTGACCGGGTAACGGCGGTGGTTCCTTATTTTGGTTACGCGCGGCAAGACCGGAAAGACGAAGGGCGAGTACCGATTACCGCAAAATTAGTTGCCAACATCTTAACTCGTGCCGGAGCAGACCGGATTCTTTCGATGGATCTCCACGCGGCTCAGATTCAGGGTTTTTTTGACATTCCGGTTGATCATTTAACGGCGGCTCCGGTTCTTGACAATTACTTTCGGAATCTTGGTTACACGGAAGATCGGGTGGTGGTGGTCAGTCCTGATGAAGGAAGCATTAAACGGGCGGCTTCCCATGTGAAATCGCTTGGGGGAAGTTTAGCGATTATCGATAAACGACGTTTTGGTAATCGGGTTGAACAAGCCAATTTGATCGGCGGTCCGATTGAAGGAAAAATTGCGTTGCTTTTTGACGATATGATCAGCACTGCCGGTTCTATTTGCGGTGCCGCTCATCTGGTGAAAAAAAACGGTGCCGAAAAAATTTACATCGGCGCAACACACGGAGTTCTTTGCGGCAATGCGGTTGCCAATCTTCGCAATGCGCAAGTTGAAAACATTGTACTGACTGATACGATTCCGTTACCGGAAGAACTTTTGCCGAATCTGAAAGTGTTGAGTGTTGCTCCATTGCTTGGCGAAGCCATACGCCGCATCCATTGCCACGAATCCGTCAGCCGCCTCTTCAGCGATATGCAATTGTGGAGCGGAAAATAATAAAATAAAAATCTCTTTCCTATTCTGTCCTTTCAGGGCGATGGAGGTTGGAAAAATCGTAACCCACCGCGTTGCGGTGGGCTGGGTTATGTTGCCCCTTGCGGGGCGAATCGCTGAATACCTGCAAAAATTGTTCCCCACCAAAAATAATCAATAACCGTTCACGGAGATAAAATCGGATGTTCCCATCATTTCAACAATGTTCGTGAATGGTTACGATTTGTTGATCGTTTTCAGTTTTTCCCTTTTTTTCCTCTTTCACAGGAGTTTTCTGATGAGATTTCAATTTGTGTTTGGTTTTGTTGTTACGGCTTGTTTTGTTGTAACAACGATGTTGGTTTCCGTTTTGCAAGCCGCTGTTCGGTTGCCGGAAATTTTTTCGTCTGAGATGGTTTTGCAGCGTGACATGAAGGTTCCGGTTTGGGGTTGGGCGGAACCCGATGAAAAAGTTACTGTTTCGTTCGAAGGTCAGACCGCGTCCGCAACCGCCGGAGCCGATGGACGTTGGTCGGTACAACTCGAACCGCTCAAAGCCGGCGGTCCTTTTACGTTGACAGTTAAAGGCAGCAACGAGTTAAAACTTGAAAATGTCTTGGTCGGCGAAGTTTGGCTCTGTTCCGGTCAGTCCAACATGGAATGGACAATGTCTCGTTCCGCTGAATACAACGACGAATTGCCCAACGTGAACAATCCGAAAATCCGGCTTTTTCAAGTTGCCAAAGCGTGGAACCAATTGCCGCAGGACAAGTTGACGGCGAGTTGGAAACCGTGCAACACGGAAAATATCCCGAATTTTTCTGCTGTTGGTTATTATTTCGGTCAAAAATTAAACGCTGATTTGGATGTTCCGATTGGGCTTATCAATTCCTCGTGGGGCGGAACCCGAATCGAACCTTGGACTCCGCCGGTTGGTTTCCAATCAATTCCAACGCTTGCCCATATTGCCGAAGATGTTGCTGCCAAAGACCCGGCATCAACCTATCACAAAACGCTTGTTACTAAAACGCTTGCCGAATACAAAACATGGATCGAAAATGCGGAAAAGAATTTTTCGGCAACAAAATTGATTGATCCGCCGCCGGTTTTTCCGGGACAACTGACTCCTTATACCAATCAACAACAGCCAACCGTTTTATACAATGCGATGGTTCATCCGTTTGTTCCGTTTGCGTTGCGCGGTGCCATTTGGTATCAGGGCGAAGCCAATATGTCCGAAGGATTATTGTACGCTGAAAAAATGAAGGCGTTGATTCAGGGTTGGCGAACGGTTTTTAACAATCCCGATTTTGGTTTCTATTATGTTCAACTTGCTCCGTTTGTGTACGGAGGCGATTCGACAAGACTGGCGTATCTTTGGGAAGCGCAAGCCGCTGTTGAAAAATCGTTACCGAAAACCGGAATGGCTGTGATCAACGATTTAGTAACAAATCTCAAAGACATTCATCCGCCGCGCAAAAAACCGGTTGGTCAGCGGCTTGCTCTGCTTGCACTCAACCGGACTTATAACAAAACCGATGTTGTTGCTGCTTCGCCGGAATTGGAAAAGATGGATATTGACGGAGCGGCGGTTGTTCTTTCGTTCAAAAATGCCAAAGAATTGAAAACCCGTAACGGTAAATCCCCTGACTGGTTTGAGATTGCCGGTTCGGACGGAGTTTATCACAAGGCGGAAGCAACAATAAACGGAACAACAATCAAATTGACCCATTCCAATGTTGAAAAACCGTTTGCGGTTCGTTTTGCTTGGGATCAGATTGCGGAACCGAATGTTCAAAACGAAGCCGGACTTCAACTTGGAGCATTCCGCGCCGGTGAAATTCCTGAACGGGGAACTTTTGACACGTTGGTTCCAGAAGGCAAAAACTTCAAATTATTGTACAGTTTTGATCCGACGAAGCCGCAGTTGTCCGGTGATAAAACGCAACTTGTTTATAAAACAGACAAGAGCCGTGAAATTGTCGGCAAGATCAAGCGGGTTGGTTATTTTCTGTACCTCAAACCGAAAGACGGCAAAGAGCAATTTGTTTTTGTAACGATGCCGCCGCTTGATCCGAATCTTGCCAAGATCGGAGTTCCGACGAAAGCCTCCGGGGCACGGTTTCAAAAAACGGTTTCTGATGTTACGGTTTTTTCCAATGTTTCCGGTATTGAAACGGGAACATTCGGCAGCGGTTGCAATGTTGAATTTTGGGACTGCAATTACGCTTCGCCGAACACGGCAAGTATTTCGGGAGCCAACGATCAAAAATTTGATTTCGGCGATCAAATGAGTCCGGCGACTTCACCCGGCTACGGTTCGATGCAGATTCACAATTTTGCCAAAAAGCAAACGGTTTTTTCGTTCAATAATTTTGGAGCCGGTTCCGGTTGCGATGTTGGCATTGGCAATAATCCGGCAGGCGAACCGGATTGGACATTCAGCAAATCCGCTCAAAACTATTCCGGCGGTCAGTTGATGATCTTCGTCGAAACAGAATAAGAGCAAACTTATATCACACAAGTCGTAAACGCATTCACATGAAGTTAGCGACGGGGGC